>JBGAHT010000031.1:0-32022 GCA_044226035.1 Thermomonas sp.
TTCGGCTACGACGGCCCGTATCCGCCGCCGCACGATTTGCGCACGCACCGCTATTTCTTCCGCGTGTTCGCGCTGGATGTCGCGAAACTCGACCTTCCGCAGAAGTTCGTCGCAGCCGACGTGCTGCGTGCGATGCAGGGGCACGTGCTCGGCGAGGCGGCGATCCATGGAACCTACAGCCTCAACGGCATGACCGGTTGATCGGGTCCGCGCGCGCCCATCGGGCCGCATGGATTTTTCGGTCGATGCTCAGTCGGCAGCGGGCGCGCAGCGGACGCGGTTGAAGTTCAAGCTGCCGTAGGGAATGTTCTCCAGCCTCGCCAATTCGCCGCCCAGTCGCTCGCGGCAATAAATCTTCAGGTAAGCCAGGTTCGTGCTGCTTGCGGCGATGAGAACGCCGCCCGGAGCCTGCAGCCTCTGCACGAACCCGTTGCCTTTCGCCCGTTCGATGGCGTTGCGGGAGTAGGGGGCAAGGGTGGAAACACCGAAGATCTCGATGCGTTCCGCAGGCAAGGCATCGACGCGCTGCAGCGGCGGATACAGCGACTGGAACGGGAATTCGCGCCCCCAGACCACGAACGATTCGCGTGGAAGATTGCGTGCGGCGCTTCGGATGGACGCATCGTGCGCTTCGGCCGAACGTGAATTGGCGAAGGCATGGATCATCACGGAAACCGCCGCGGCGACGACGATGCACTGGGTCAGGCGCAAACGCCATCGCGGGCCTTGGCGAATCGATGCGCTGGCGATGAACGGGGCGAGCAACAGCAGCGATGCCAGGGGCAGGTAAACGCGCAGCATGCCCGGGCGGAACATGACGGACAACGCGAATGCCGAGGCGATGCACAACAACCACGTCGCCAAGATCCGGCGGTCCGGATGCAGGAGCGCCAGCAACAATGCCGCCAGCATCAACGGGAGCAACGAAGGTTGGCTCAACGACCGCAGGCCCCTGAACCCGCGCTGCCATGTGTAGTCGTTCGCGTAGCGCGGCGGTAGTTGTGCGAGCAACGGCTTGAGCCGTTGCGGATCGGCGATCGTCGGGTCGACGAAGAACCACGCATGCAACAAGTCGATGTCGTTGTGCGAGAAACCGTGCTGTTTGAGGAGTTGCGGCGAGTCGTGCAGCACGTCGGCAGCGCCATAATCTGTGATCGCGAGGCGCAGCCGATTGAAGGCCTTGAATGCCTGCCATTCCGGGCCTTGGTACGCCTGCCGGTCCGCGAACACCGCCACGCCAATCGCCAGGACCAGGCACGCCCCGGCGACGCGGACGGCGCGAATCCGCAGCAACCGCCCCCACGGGAGCAGCGGGCACCCGATCACGAACACCAGGAAGGCTTCGTTGCCGCGGACGAGGAAACCGCAGAACGCGAGGACGCATCCGCACAGCAGCCAGGGCAAGCCCCCGCGCAGGTCGTAGCTGCGCCAGCAGACCAATGCCGCGACCACCAGCAGGCCGGCATTGACGGTGAATTGGGGGAAAAGCACCGGCAATACCAGCACGCCGCACAGTAGCGCGATCGAGACCAGCCAGTCGCGCGTCGAAGACCGCAAGCCGTGCAGGATGGCGATGCCGATCGCGATCAGGCTCGCGAAGGTCGCGACGGAATAACCAAGCAGCCCGGCCACAGATGGCAACGATCGGACGAAGTACCCCCACAGCAGGTTCGAGAACCCCAGCATCGGGGATCCTGCCGGCATGCTCCCGTAACCATGGGCGATCATCGACATGCCGATGTCGTCGTTGGTTTGCCAGCGTGGCGAAAAGACCCGGCACAGCATGACGACGCCCACCACCGGAATGGCGAAGGAAAGCACCAGGTCCAGGGCCTCGCGCATCGGGTTCCGCGTCGATTCCGTGCGGGTGGTTTGCGTCGGATCGGGCGGGAAAGGCATCGTATTCATTCTTGGGCGAGCAGACCGGCGACGGGCGAGTGCGAAACGATACATCGCGAAGGCGCGGAAACGACGGCGCCAGGCGGCCATTCCGTGCGACGAGACGGTGCCGGCGGACGTTCGGCGAAGCATTCGCTGGCCGTGGCATGGCGAGGCGGACCGGGTCGCGGGGGCGAGGAGGATGCCCTGCATGGCATTCCTCTTGCCAATAATTCGCTTGCGCACGCCTCGCCGCATGCCGTGCCGGCGGGTGGCTGAAATGCAACCGCATCGAGCCGCGGTTCAGTCCGCGAGCATCGCCATCACCTCGCCGCGCAGCGGGTCGCGTTCGAATTCGCCGAGCAGGCGGCGCGTCGCCATCGCCACGCCGTGCATGCCGATCCCGCGCGAGGAAATGCATTCGTGCGCGGCGCGCACCACCACCGCCACCCCGCGCGGCTGCAGCACGCGCTGCAGCGTGCCGGCGATGTCCGCGGTCAGGCGTTCCTGGATCTGCAGCCGGCGCGCATGCGCGTCGACCAGCCGCGCCAGCTTGGAGATGCCGACCACGCGTTCGAGCGGCAGGTAGGCGACATGCGCCACGCCGCGGATCGGCGCCATGTGGTGCTCGCACACCGAACGCAGCGGGATGTCGCGCAGCAGCACGATGTCGTCGAAGCCCGCCCCATCGAACGTGCGGCCGAGGATGCGTTCGGGGTCCAGCGCGTAGCCGCCGAACCATTCCTCGTAGGCGCGCACCACGCGCGCCGGCGTGTCGCGCAGGCCTTCGCGCGCGGGCCGGTCGCCGGCCCAGCGGATCAAGGTGCGCACCGCGGCCTCGGCCTCGTCGCGGCTCGGGCGCGCGCCGGGGTCGGCGTCGAGTGTTCGCACCGGGGCGGTTTCGGGGACGTGCGCGCGAGGATCGAGCATGGCGGTTTCCTTCGTCGGGATACACGCAAGGGACGCACCGATGCGCGCGAGGTTCCCGTGCGTTGCGGCGATGCCGCGGGAACCGCTCGCGCCGTGCCGCATCCAATGCATGCGACGACGCGATGGAGGCGAACCATGGCACACGATGCGATTCCCGCCGGTCCCGACTTGCGCGATGGCGTGGCGTTGGCGGAGGTGCCGATGAACGGCGTGCTCGCCGGCCATGTCGATGGTGAGCCGGTATTGCTGGCGCGGCTCGACGATGGCCTGCACGCGGTCGACGGCGCCTGCACGCATTACGGCGCGCCGCTGGGCGAAGGCCTGGTGGAGGGCGGCGAAATCCATTGCCCCTGGCACCACGCATGCTTCAGCCTGCGCACCGGCGCGGCGCTGAAGGCGCCGGCGTTCGCGCCGCTGGGGAAGTGGAAGGTCGACGTCGCCGGCGATCGCGTGTTCGTGCGCGAACGCGACCGACCGCCTTCGCCATCCCCGACCGCTCCAGCCTCGTCGCGCGCGCGGCCCGGACGCATCGTGATCGTAGGCGGCGGTGCCGCCGGCTTCGCCGCGGCCGAACGCCTGCGCGCGCTCGGCTACGACGGCGCGCTCACGATGCTCAGCGCCGACCGCGATCCCCCCTGCGACCGGCCCAACCTCTCCAAGGATTACCTCGCAGGCAACGCCGCGCCGGAATGGATCCCGTTGCGCGAACCGGGGTTCTATCCGGCGCAAGGCATCGACCTGCGGCTGGAGCGCGAGGTCGATGCGATCGATCCCGCTGCGCATGAGGTACGAACGATGGCGGGCGAACGCCACGGCTACGATCGCCTGCTGCTCGCTACCGGCGCGATGCCGCTGCCGCTTCCGCTGCCTGGCTTCGAGTTGCCGAACGTGCATCGCCTGGGTTCGCTCGTGGACGCGGACCGGCTGATCGCCGCTTGCGCGAATGCGCGGACGGTCGCCGTCGTTGGTGCGGGCTTCATCGGCCTTGAGGCCGCCGGCGCGCTGCGTGCGCGCGGACTCGAAGTGCGCGTGGCCGCGCCGGAATCGTTGCCGATGTCGCGCCTGCTCGGCCCGGAGCTGGGGCGCGTCCTCGTCGACCTGCACGAACGCAACGGCGTGCGTTTCCATCTTGGCGCGGGCGTCACCGGCTACGACGGGCGTGCGCTCGCGCTGGCGAACGGCGAAACCATCGACGCCGAGCTGCTGCTGGTCGGCATCGGCGTGGCGCCGCGCACCCGCCTGGCCGAAAACGCCGGCATCGCGGTTCGCAAGGGCATCCTGGTCGATGCGCAACTGCGCACGTCGGCCGATCGCATCTACGCCGCCGGCGACGTGGCGCGTTATCCGCACGGCGGCGGCGATGCGCGCGTCGAACACTGGGTGCACGCGCAGCGCCAGGGCCAGCTCGCAGCGGAAAACATGCTCGGCGGCGAACGGGCGTTCGACGAGGTGCCGTTCTTCTGGACCCATCACCACGGGTTCGACCTGCGCGTCAGCGGCCATCTCGACGGCTGGGACGAGGTGCGCGTCGACGGCGAGCCGCAACGGCTCGATTGCATCGCGCGCTATTTTCGCGCCGGACGGCTGGTCGCGGCGGCATCGCTCGGGCGCGACCGCGCGTTGCTGGAAGCCGCGCGCGCATTGCGGATCGCCGCCACGGCATGAACGCCACCACCGCCTTCGTGCTGGCCGGCGGCGGCAGCCTCGGCGCGGTGCAGGTCGGCATGCTGAAGGCGCTGGCGCAGGCGGGCATCGTCCCGGATTTGGTGGTCGGCGCATCGGTGGGCGCGATCAACGGCGCCTGCTACGCCGCCTCGCCCGATGCCGCCGGCATCGAGCGCCTCGAAAACATCTGGTTGCGCCTGCGCCGCGCGGACGTGTTCCCGTTGTCGTGGCTGGGCACCGCGCTGTGCCTGCTCGGGCGACGAACATGCCTGGCGCATCCGCAGCGCCTGCGCGCGCTGGTCGAATCCGAATTGCCGTTCGCGTGCCTGGAGGACGCGAGGATCCCGTGCCACGTCGTCGCCACCGATGCGCTGGACGGCATCGAAGTGGTGCTGTCCTCGGGCGATGCGGCGACGGCCTTGCTCGCAAGCGCGGCGATCCCGGCGGTGTTCCCGCCGGTGGTCGTGCAAGGGCGCGCGCTGATCGATGGCGGGATCGGCAGCAATACGCCGGTCGCCGCCGCGTTCGCGCTCGGCGCGCGCCGCATCGTGGTGTTGCCGACCGGCACGCCCTGCGCCCTGTCGGCGCCGCCGCGCGGCGCCCTGGCCTGCGGCCTGCATGCGCTGAATCTGTTGTCGATGCGCCAGCTGCTGGCGGACATCGAGCGCTTCGCGGATCGCTGCGAATTGCGGGTCGTGCCGCCGCTATGCCCGCTCGGGGTCAGTACCTACGATTTTTCGCGGACGCGGGAACTGATCGAACGCGCGCACGCGGCCACGCGCGGCTGGCTCGAAGACGCGTCGCCGGATCCGGATCCGCGCTGGGCGCTGTTGCCGCATCGCCACCGCGGGCCCAACCCGGCCTAGTTCCCGCTCGAATCCGATTCGACCACCATGTCGAGCACGTAGGCGTAGCGCGAGGCGTCCGCCGGCGGGTTCTCGATCGTGTAGCGGTTCACCCGCAGCACGTTGCGTACGCCGTCCTCGTGGGTGTAACCGTCGATGCCTTCGTAGAGGTTCTCGAACGCGCCGGGTGCGGCGAGCCTGAGCCCCTGCCCATCGTACTTCACCTCGCGCACCTGCAGGCATTGCTTGTTCGGGATCAACGGATGCGGGCATGGATGGGTGTGCGCCGCGACTTCGAGGAACATGCGCTCGCCCGGGCCGCCGTAGCGCGTCTCCGCGGTCGGTTCGCCGGCGAACACGAGCTTGTCGCCGGAGGCGGTCGCGAGCGTGAGCGTCGGCGTGTCGCCGGCCAGCAGCGAGAGTTTCGACGCGCCTTGCAGGCGCTTGCCGATTTCGCCGTCGAGCGCCATCAGCTTCGGGTCGGCGCAGGCCATCATGGTCGAGGCCAGGTTCGCGACGGTGAGCGATTCGCCATCGAGCGTGTAGCCGCCGCCCATGCGGTTGCAGGCATTGGCGACCGCGATGCGGCCATCGGCGAAATCCAGTTGCAGCGGCTGGTCCGCGCGCACGAACAGCGCGTCGATGCGCTGGCCGCTGGCGCCGGTCGCGTCCTGCAGGCGCCAGTGGTAGCGGCCAAGTTCGACATTCGCATCGCTCGCGACCGGCATCGCCGCGGAAGCGGGTGCCGCGGCTTTGGCCGAGGATGGCGACGCTTGTTCAGATCCCTGTTCGGGGCAGCCGGCGAGCAGGGACAGCAGGGCGAGCGCAGGCAGCAGGCATTTCATTGCGGGGCCTCCAATTCATTTCCCGGGCGCGTCGGATTCGATCATGGCGTCGAGTGTGTAACCGTATATCGAAGTACCCAAGGGTGGGTCCTTGATCGCGAATCTTTCGATACGCAGCACATCGCGAACACCATCACGGTGCGTGTAACCAGCGATGGATGCGTCGAATTCCTCGAATTTGCCGGCAGTAGCGATTCTCCGATCCTTGGCGTCGTACCTGATTTCACGGACTTGCAGGCAGTCTTTTCCCCTCATGGGGGGATAGGCGCAAGGCTTCTCGTGCGGGGCAACTTCGAAAAACAAGCGCTCGCCCATGAACACGAGCTTGTCGCCGTCGGCGTTGAAGAGGGTGAGAACGGGCTTGTCGCCGGATGCGAATGCATACCGCATCTTGCGTCCGATGCGCTTTCCGATCTCGACATCCAGGGCCTGGATCCTGGGTATGCAGGCTTTTACGGTCTGGCTCCCATTGTCGCCTTCAATCAGGAATTCGCCTTCCAGCGTGTAATCACTGCTCATTGAATTGCAGGAGTTGCTGATCGAAAGCCATTCGTCGCTGAAATCCAGCTGCAGGGGCTTGCCGGGTTGTACGAACAGCGTCTTGATGCGGTGCCCTTTCTTGTCCGTCGCATCCCGCAGCCGCCAGTGATAACGAGGGAGCTGCCCTTTCGCCTCGACCTCGCCTGCCGAGGGAACCTGCGTGAAGGTCGGGGCTGCCACAGGATCGGAACCGAAGGCCGGGCAAGCGACGGACAGCAGCACTGCAAGAGGAAATGGAAACCGTTTCATCGCCGCCCCCGGGCAAGGTCCCCATACAAACGCGCGAATCGTTCGCGCGGGGTGAAGCCTCGAGTCGCCGCGAAAGCGCTGCCTCGCGCGTTCGATCGGGCTCGGCGTACGCCCGGTCGCGGGGATCGGCGATGATCAGCCGTTGTTCGGGGTGGCGCAACGGACGCGGTTGACGAGCAAGGGGCCGTACTGATGGCCCCCCAGTTCCACCAGGTCGCCGCCAAGCCGTTCGCGGCAATAGATCTTCAGGAAGCCGAAGCGCTGCCGGCTCGCGGCGATGAAGACGCCGTCCGGCCCCCGCAGCCGCTGCACGAATCCGTTGCCCTTCGCCTCTTCCGCGGCGTTGCGGGAAAAAGGCGCCAGCGTGAACACGCCGAACACCTCGAACCGGAGCGCGGGGATGGCGTCGGCACGCTGCAACGCCGGGTAAAGCGATTCGAACGGGAATGTGCCGCCCCAGACCACGAACGGTTGCTGCGGGAGCGCCCGCATGCTGCGCTGGATGCGCGCATCGCGCACTTCGGACTGGCGCGAAGCGGCGAAGGCGTGGGCCATGCTGTAGACGGCCGCCGCGACGACGATGCCCTGGGCCACGCGCCAGCGCCATCGCGGCGGGTCGCGGGTCGCCGCGTTGCAGATGAAGGGGGCGAGGAACAGCAGCGACGCCAGCGGAACATAGACCCGCAGCACGCCGGGACGGAACACGACGGCCAACGCGAACACCGCGGCGATGCACAACAGCCACGTCGCCAGCACCCTGCGATCCGGATACAGCAATGCCAGCAGCAATCCCGCCAGCAACAGCGGCAGCAGCGCGGGGTGGGCGAACACCAGGACGCCATCGAGCCCGCGTTGCCATGCGCCCGAGGCCGCATAGCGCGGCGGGAGCTGTGCGAGCAGCGGCTTGAGCCGCTGCGGGTCGGCGATCTCCGGATCGACGAAGAACCACGCGCGCAACAGGTTGAGGTCGTTTTGCGACAGGCCCTGCTGCCGCAGGAGTTGCGGCGAACGCCGCAGCGGCTTGTCCGCGCCGTAGTCCGTGATCCTCATGCGCAACGGATTCAGCGCCTTGAACGCCTGCCATTCCGGGCCCTGGTAGGCCTGCCGGTTCGCGAACGTCGCCAGGCCGATGGCCAGGACCAGGGCCACGCCCGCGAAGCGCGCGGCGCGATCGCGCAGCAATCGTCCCCACGGGAGCAGCGGGCATCCGATCGCGAAGACCAGCAAGGCCTCCTGGTTGCGGACCAGGGCGCTGGCGAACGCGAGGACGCATCCGCACAGCAGCCAGGGCCAAGTGCCGCGTTGGCCGTACGTTCGCCAGCAGACCAGCGCGGCGATCATCAGCAAGCCGGCGTTGACGGTGAACTGGGGGAACAGCACCGGCAGCACGAGCACGCCGCACACGAGCGCGATGGAGGCCAGCCAGCTCCGCGTCGAAAGGCGCAGGCCATGCAGCAGCGCCATGCCGACCGCGATCAGGCTCGCGAAGGTCGCGACGGAATACCCGAGCAATCCGCCCACCGCGGGCAATGCGCGGACGAAATGGCCCCACAGCAGGTTCGAAAACCCCAGCTTCGGGGAGGCCTGCGCCACGCTGCCGTAACCGTGGGCGATCATCGACATGCCGATGTCGTCGTTGGTTTGCCAGTGCGGGGAGAAAAACCGGCACAAGGCCAGCACGCCCACCACCGGAATGGCGAGCGCGAGCGCGAGCTCGACCCATCGGCGGAGGCGGTCCCGTCCGGGCCCCGCGTCGGCGGGTCGCTTGGGATCGAACGCGTCGGGTGTCGTCTCCATGTTCAGGGCAACCACAGCAGCAGAACCGCGCCGAGCGCGAGGCGATACACCGCGAACGCGGTGAAGCGATGGCTCTGGATGTAGCGCAGCAGCCATTTCACCGCGATGAAGGCGGTGATGGTCGAGGCGACGAAGGCGATGGCGAGCGCGGTCCAGTCCTCGTCGCCGATGGCGCCGCGCTTCAGCAGCGACAGCAATTCGTAGCCGGTGGCGGCGAACATGGTCGGGATGCCGACCAGGAACGCGAATTCGGTCGCCGCGGCGCGGCTGGTGGTGCCGGCGAGCAGGGCGACGAAGATCGTGGCCGCGCTGCGCGAGGTGCCGGGGAACACGCCGGCCACGACCTGCGCGACGCCGACCAATACCGCGGTCGTCCACGAAATCGCGGTGCGCTCGCCCTCGCGCCGTGCGCGCAATGCGGCCAGCTGTTCGGCGACGAGCATCCAGATCGCGCCGACGACCAGCGCCCAGGCGATCGGGCGCACGCTGTCCGGCAGTTCCCAGCCGAGCTTCTTCACCAGCAGGCCGCCGACGGCGGTGACCGCGAACGACAGCAGCAGCTTGAGCGCGTAGCTGCGCGCCTGCGCCGGCCCGAGCGCGATGCCGGCCGGATCGTGGCTGGCCGGCGAACGATGGCCGAGGAAGCCGAGCAGCAGGTCCCACAGGCGCCGGCGGTAGATCGCGACCACGGCGAGGATCGCGCCGGCCTGGATGGCGATGTTGAACAGCTCGCTGCGCGCGCCCAGCCAGTGTTCGGCGATCAGCAGGTGCCCGGTGCTCGACACCGGCAGGAATTCGGTGATGCCTTCGATGATGCCGAGCAGCAACGCGGCGATGGAATCGGACATGGCGGTGCCTGCACGGCGGAAACCCCGCGAGCATAGCCGATCCGCCCGGTGCCTCCGGGTTTGGTGCAAAGATGCAGGGGAAAGCACCGATTTGGTGCGAATCGTGTTCGCCCGGACGATGGATGCATTGAAAATCAAGGGCTTGCGGCGGACCGCAGGCTGGCATGGCGCTTGCAATGGCATGGCATCCCCAACCGCCGAGGCCGCGCCATGTCGATCGAGAACGTCGAGAAACTGATCAAGGACCACAAGGTCGAATTCGTCGACCTGCGCTTCGCCGACATGCGCGGCGTGCAGCACCACGTCACCTTCCCCAAGTCGATCGTCGACGCCTCGCTGTTCGAGGACGGCAAGATGTTCGACGGCTCCTCGATCAGCGGCTGGCGCGGCATCCAGAACTCGGACATGGTGCTGTTGCCCGATCCGTCCACCGCGTTCCTCGATCCGTTCACCGCGGACCCGACGCTGGTGCTGACCTGCGACATCCTCGACCCGACCACGATGCAGGCCTACACCCGCGATCCGCGCGGCGTGGCCAGGCGCGCCGAGGCCTACCTCAAGGCCAGCGGCATCGCCGACCAGGCGTTCTTCGGCCCGGAACCGGAATTCTTCATCCTCGACAGCGTGCGCTTCGCCAACGAGATGGGCCACGTGTTCTACCAGGTCGATTCGGAGGAAGCGCACTGGAACTCGGGGCGCGACTACGAAGGCGGCAACAGCGGCTACCGGCCGATGGTGAAGGGCGGCTACTTCCCGGTCGCGCCGCTGGATTCGCTGCACGACATCCGCGCCGAGATGTGCAAGACGCTGGAACAGGTCGGCATCGAGGTCGAGGTGCACCACCACGAAGTGGCGAACGCCGGCCAGTGCGAGATCGGCACCCGGTTCAATTCGCTGGTGCAGAAGGCCGACGAACTGCTGACGATGAAGTACGTCATCAAGAACGTCGCGCACCGCAACGGCAAGACCGCGACGTTCATGCCCAAGCCCATCGTCGGCGACAACGGCAGCGGCATGCACGTGCACCAGTCGCTGGCGAAGGACGGCAAGAACCTGTTCACCGGCGACGGCTACGGCGGCCTGTCGCAGATGGCGCTGTGGTACATCGGCGGCATCTTCAAGCACGCGCGCGCGATCAACGCGTTCGCCAACTCCACCACCAATTCCTACAAGCGCCTGGTGCCGGGCTTCGAGGCGCCGGTGATGCTGGCGTATTCGGCGTCGAACCGCTCGGCGAGCTGCCGCATCCCGTACGTGGCGAACCCGAAGGCGCGCCGCATCGAGATCCGCTTCCCCGATCCGATGAACACCGGCTACCTCATCTTCGCCGCGCTGATGATGGCCGGCCTGGACGGCATCAAGAACCAGATCGACCCGGGCGCGCCCAGCGACAAGGACCTGTACGACCTGCCGCCGGAAGAGGAGAAGAACATCCCGACCGTGTGCCATTCGCTGGACCAGGCGCTGGAAGCGCTGGACAAGGACCGCGAATTCCTCAAGGCCGGCGGCGTGTTCAACGACGACTTCATCGACGCCTACATCGCGCTGAAGATGAAGGAAGTGACCGCGTTCCGCGCCGCGACCCATCCGCTCGAGTACCAGATGTACTACACGATCTGATCCCTCCGCCGGTTCGGATCCACGCGCGAAGGCCCGCACCCGCGGGCCTTCGCTTTTGCACGATAATGGTGCAATGCCCGCGGACACCGCCCCCGCCCTCGACCAGCTGGCCACGCCGGTGCTGTGGCTGGACGCCGACGGCCGCATCGCCGGGGCCAACCCGGCCTGCGCGCGCTGGCTGGGGGTGGGCCTGCGCCGCCTGCCCGGCCTGCCGCTGCCGGCGCTCGAAGCCGAGGGCGATGCCCTGGCGCGGGCGCTGGCCGAACCGCCCGGACGCGAGTTCGCGCGCCTGCGCCGGGTGCCGATGGCCTTCCCCGGCGGCGGTCCGGCGCGGTTCGCCGACCTGCTGCTGTCGCGGCGCGAGGACGGCGGCTGGTGGCTGGAAGCGCAGCCGGTGGACGAATTCCCCGGCGAGGATCCGGCGGTGGCGCTGCCCTCGGCGCTGTCGGCCGCGCTCAAGGGCCTCGCCCACGAGCTGCGCAATCCGCTGGCCGGGATCAAGGGCGCGGCGCAGCTCTTGGCGCGGCGCACGCACGAGGATCCGACCGCGCGCGAACTCACCGGCCTGATCGAGGCCGAGGTCGGGCGCCTCGCCGCGCTGCTCGACCGCCTGCTTTCGCCGACGCCGGCGCGGCCGTTCGAACCGCTGAACATCCACGCGGTGCTGGAACGCGTGCTGCGCCTGGCCGAGAACGACGCCGGCTGGGCGGTGAAGCTGCTGCGCGACTACGACCCGAGCCTGCCCGAACTCGACGGCGACGCCGATCGCCTCACCCAGGCGACGTGGAACCTGGTGCGCAACGCGATCGAGGCCGGCGCCGCGAACGTGACCTTGCGCACCCGCGCCGAGCACGGCGTGCGCATCGGCGACGCCGCGCCGGCGACGGCGTTGCGGCTGGAAATCGTCGACGACGGCCGCGGCGTGCCCGAGGACCTCGCCGAACGCCTGTTCCTGCCGCTGGTGTCCGGGCGCGCGGAAGGCAGCGGCCTCGGCCTCGCGCTGGCGCAGCAGGTCGCGCGCGAACACCGCGGCTCGCTCGCCTACCGCTCGCGCGCGGGGCACACGGTGTTCACCCTGCTGTTGCCGTTGCAGGTCGAAGGAACCGAGCATGCATAACGCGGGATCGCGATCGCGTGCGCTGCCTTTTCCTCCCCCCTCGCGGGGGAGGATGCCCGAAGGGCAGGAGAGGGGCGAATGAACGCCGCGCGCATCTGGGTGGTGGACGACGACCACGGCGTGCGCTTCGTGCTCGCCACCGCGCTGCGCGAAGCCGGCTACGCGGTCGAGGGTTTCGATTCGGCGCAGGCCGCGCTCGCCGCGCTGGAAACGCAGGGCGTTCCCGATCTGCTGTTCACCGACGTGCGCATGCCCGGCGACGATGGCCTGGCCTTGCTCGAACGGCTGAAAACGCGGCATCCCGCGCTGCCGGTGGTGGTGATGAGCGCCTACACCGACCTCGCCAGCACCGCCGGCGCGTTCCGCGGCGGCGCGCACGAATTCCTGTCCAAGCCCTTCGACCTCGACCACGCGGTCGCGCTCGCGGCGCGCGCCTTGCCGGAAGCGCATCCGTCGAAAGCGCCGGGCGAAGCGCCTGCGCAACCGGCGCCGGCAATGCGGGACGAAACGCCGCAACTGCTCGGCGATTCGCCGCGGATGCAGGCGCTGTTCCGCGCGATGGGGCGCGTGGCGGCCGCGCCGCTGAACGTATTGATCACCGGCGAAACCGGCACCGGCAAGGAACTGGTCGCGCGCGCGTTGC
Organism: Thermomonas sp.; assembly: GCA_044226035.1. Classification (GTDB taxonomy): domain Bacteria; phylum Pseudomonadota; class Gammaproteobacteria; order Xanthomonadales; family Xanthomonadaceae; genus Pseudoluteimonas. The sequence continues at coordinate 12,978 of JBGAHT010000031.1, forward strand.
ACCGCGAATCGCCGCGCGCGCGCAAGCCCTTCATCGCGCTCAACACCGCGGCGATTCCCTCCGAACTGCTGGAAAGCGAGCTGTTCGGCCACGAGGCCGGCGCGTTCACCGGCGCGCAGAAACGCCATGTCGGCCGGTTCGAGCAGGCCGACGGCGGCACCTTGTTCCTGGACGAGATCGGCGACATGCCGCCGGCGTTGCAGACGCGCTTGCTGCGGGTGCTGGCCGAAGGCGAATTCTTCCGCGTCGGCGGGCGCGAGCTGATCCGCGTCGACGTGCGCGTGATCGCGGCCACGCACCAGCCGCTGGAAGCGCTGGTCGCCGACGGCCGCTTCCGCGCGGACTTGCTGCATCGGCTCGACGTGGTGCGGCTGCGCTTGCCGCCGCTGCGCGAACGGCGCGAGGACATCCCGTTGCTGGCGCGGCGCTTCCTCGCCGCCGCCGCGGGCAGGCTGCACGCGCCGGCGAAACGCTTGTCGCCCGCCGCGCTGGAACGGCTGCAGGCGCACGACTGGCCGGGCAACGTGCGCGAACTCGAGAACCTGTGCTGGCGGCTCGCGGCGCTGGCGCCGGGCGCGACGCTGGGCGTGCACGACCTCGACGAAGCGGCCGGACCGCTCGCCGCGAGCGCGGGCGAGGGCGATGCCTGGGAAGCCGCGCTCGCGGGCTGGGCGCAGGCGCAACTGCGCGAGGGCGCGCCCGACCTGCATGCGAACGCGCGCTCGCGCCTCGACCGCGTGCTGCTGCAGGCGGCGCTGGCGCACAGCGACGGCCATCGCGGCGTCGCGGCGGAAAAACTCGGGGTCGGGCGCAACACGCTCACCCGCAAGCTCGGCCCCGGGCGCAAGCGGCGCTGACGATTCACCCGTGCGCAACATCGTTTGCGCGAGCATCGCCAGCTCCGACCGGAGACCGCCATGAAACTTCGAATCCTCCCGCTCGCCGCCGCGCTCGCGACGCTCGCCGGCTGCGCCAGCCAACCCGCGTCCGATGCGGCCGCGCATTCCGCGGGCACCGCGTCCAGCGCGCACGCCGCGCTCGCGCCCGCCTCCGGCAGCCTGGTCAGCGGCACGCTCGCGTTCGTGCCCATGGGCGATGGCGTGCACGTCACCGGCGACATCGGCGGGCTGGCGCCGAACAGCACGCACGGCTTCCACATCCACGAGACCGGCGACTGCAGCGCGGCCGATGCCTCCAGCGCCGGCGGCCACTTCAATCCCTCGGGCGAGGCGCACGGGCGTGCCAGCGCGCCGCACCACCACCTCGGCGACAACGACAACCTCGTCGCCGACGCGAACGGCGTCGCGCACGTGAACGCGCATTTCGCCGGCGTCGTGCTCGGCGGCGGCGGCGCCGACGACATCGTCGGCAAGGCCGTCATCGTGCATGCGAATCCGGACGACTACGCCTCGCAACCGTCCGGCAACGCCGGCGCGCGCATCGCCTGCGGGGTGATTTCCGCGCCCTGAACGATGGATGTTCCCGTGGGAGCGGGTTGAACAGCCATTCGGCTGTTACAAGCGGCAGCCGCGACGACCCGCCGTTGATCGGGCCTGAAGGCCCTCCCACGGGGTGTCTACGCGTCGACGTAATCGAACACCACGTCGATGGCGTGCGCGCCGAGCACCGCGGCGAACTGCCGCAGCCGCGCCTCGTAGGCGGCGTAGCCGCGCGCCGCGCGCTCCGGTTCGACGTCGGCGCCGGCGAAATCGCGCTGCCAGCGCGTCGGCGAGGGGATCTCGAGATGCGCAAGGCCGCCGGCGAAGCGCAGGCGCGGTTCCGGCGGCGCGTCGACGCCGTCGTCCGCCTGCGGCGACAGCAGCGCGGTTTCGATCACCGGCCACAGCGCGGCCAGGCCGGCGTGTTCGTACTGCAGCGCGGTCATCGCGACCAGGTCGTGCAGGGTCAGCAGGCGCGCGTGCTCGATCTTCGCGGCGAAGGCCTCCTGCGCCAGCAACGCGGTACGCGCCGAAGCCATGCCGCGGTCCAGCAGTTCGGCCTCGAAATGCGCCTGCAGCGCGGGCGCGTCCGCGCCGACCAGCAGGAACGGCAGCACCCGCAGCGCGCCGCCGCGCAATCCGGGTTCGGCCTGCAGCGGCAGCGGCACGCGTCCTTCGGCATCCGCGCCGAAGGCGAAGATCCGCGCGCCGGCGGCATCCGCCCGCGGCGCCCGCGCATGCAGTTCGGCCAAACGCCGGTGCAGCGGCCAGCCCGGGCGCAGCGCCTCGGCCGGATCGAAATGCGCGGCGGCGAACACCAGGTCGCAGTCCGCGGCCCGCGGCGCGATCCGCGCGAGGTCGAGGGCGAGGCCTTCGGCCAGCGCGATCGCCGCATCCGGCGCCAGCGCATCGACGCCGATCGCGCCTTCGGCGAGTTCCAGCGCGAGCAGTCCGGTCGCCGGCGGGGCGTCGGTGGGGTGGTGGTCGTGCATGGCCCTGGCGTCGTGATTGGCCGCACACGGGCGCGGCGCTAGACTGCGGCCATTATGCCCGCGCGCATCGCGCGGGCCGCGAAAGAGGCGAAACAGCATGCTCCAGGGCCGTCCCGTCGCCGTGCTCGGCGGCGTCCGCATCCCCTTCTGCCGGCAGAACACCGCCTACGCCGACGTCGGCAACCTCGGCATGAGCGTGCGTACGCTCGGCGCGCTGGTCGAGAAGTTCGGCCTGCACGGCCAGCAACTGGGCGAAGTCGCCTTCGGCGCGGTGATCAAGCAGCCCTTCGACTGGAACCTCGCGCGCGAGGCGACGTTGTCCTCGGGCCTGTCGCCGCTGACCCCGGGCATCACCCTGCAGCGTGCCTGCGGCACCTCGCTCGACAGCATCATGATCGTCGCCAACAAGATCGCCGCCGGGCAGATCGAAGCCGGCATCGGCGGCGGCAGCGATACCACCTCCGACGTGCCCATCGTCTACGGCCAGGCCCTGCGCCGGCGCCTGCTCGAGGCCGCGCGCGCGAAGACGACGCGGGACAAGCTCGCCGCGTTCAAGGGCTTCTCCTTCCGCGAACTGAAACCCGAATTCCCCGGCGTCGCCGAACCGCGCACCGGCAAGTCGATGGGCGACCACTGCGAGGACATGGCCAAGGAGTGGAACATCTCGCGCGATTCGCAGGACGAACTCGCGGTCGCCTCGCACCACAAGCTCGCCGCCGCCTACGAGCGCGGCTTCTTCGACGACCTGGTGGTCAGCTTCCGCGGTGTCTCGCGCGACAACAACCTGCGCCCCGACACCAGCATCGAGAAGCTGGCGACGCTGAAGCCGGCGTTCGACAAGACCTCGGGCCGCGGCACGCTCACCGCCGGCAATTCCACCCCGCTCACCGATGGCGCGGCCGCGTGCCTGATCGCGTCGGAGGAATGGGCTGCGAAGCACGGCCACGAAGTGCTGTGCCGGATCCGCGACACCCAGGTCGCGGCGGTCGATTTCGTGCACGGTGAAGGCCTGCTGATGGCGCCGACCGTCGCGGTTCCGGAAATGCTCGCGCGCAACGGGCTGACGCTGCAGGATTTCGACCTGTACGAAATCCACGAGGCCTTCGCCGCGCAGGTGCTGTGCACGCTGCGCGCGTGGGAGAGCGAGGAATACTGCAGGAACCGCCTCGGCCTGGCCGCGCCGCTGGGCCGCATCGATCCGGCCAGGCTCAACATCAACGGTTCTTCGCTCGCCACCGGCCATCCGTTCGCCGCCACCGGTGCGCGCATCGTCGCGACCGCGGCGAAGGAGCTGAAGCAACGCGGCGGCGGCCGCTGCCTGGTCAGCATCTGCACCGCCGGCGGCATGGGCGTGGTGGCGATTCTGGAGCGGTAAGCTCAATCGCAGAGGGATTTTTCCTCTGGAGAGGCCATCACGTCCATCGGATCCTCGTTGCTGGCAGGCCCGGACCAATCCGGATCCAACTCCTGCGCGCGTGCATTCACCTGATCGAGCAACCGTGGGCTGGCAGTTGCCAGCATGGAGCGGGCGGTGCTATCGAGCGGAGGCCAGATCGTCAGGTTGTTCTGCCGAGCCAGTTGATACAAGGCGAGGAAGGTCGTCGGGTCGTCCCGGCGATACGGCGGACGGAGCATGAGCTGCTGATCGACTGGCGCGTAGATGCGCAGCAACAGCGGAAGATCGGCGAGGCGATGCTGCGACAGCAGTGACTCGAAATAGGTATCCGCGCGGTGCTGGTAATCGCGCCAATCATCCAGATGCGGAAGGAAGTCCATCCGATCCATTGCGGGTGCGACAGCCAGCCAGCGCCTGAAGTCATCGCCGCCATAGTCAGCGGCCAAGGCCTGGTAATGGTAGGCGCGCGCCAGGAGGCGATCGTCGACGCCTTGGCACATCGCAGCGTTTTTTTCGTTGCTTTCGATCAGTTGCGCGACCAGTTTTTCCGGTTTCATCGGCCCCGAGAAAGACGCGTTCGGGCTGGAAATATTCGCCGCAAGATTGAGGGAGTCGCGTTGTTGGCGGCAATTCTGCAAGTCTTCGGCGATGCGGCAGGCGGCCCGTGCATCGCCAGACTCGGCGCGTTGATCGAGCTGCTTGATCAACTCCGTAACCGGCGTCATTGCCGGTGGCAGCGGCAGTTGCTTCCATTGCGAAGAGTTCGCGCTTGCGCGGCGCTTCGATTCAGGAATTGCGGTGGTCGGCGTCGATGTGGGCTGCGACGGTTTCGACGAAGGGTCCGTTGCGAACGCAACGGCAGCGAAGAACCGTCCGGGATGCGTGGCCAGCACGAGCGGGACGGCGATGGCGATGGCGGTCAGGATGGCCAAGGCCCACATGCGAAGACGACCTGGAACCATGAAGACTCATCCTCAGTACCGATGCGGCGATGGTATTGCAAATCGGTTTGGCCCGGGTCGCGGTTTGGCGCCATCTTGAACACAAAGGTCGAATAACCGACCCGGACTACGATTGCTCAGGTTCGTCCTGCAGCCGATTTGCGATGGACATCGGATCGCGTGCGCCGTGGATGACGGCAGCGATCAGGATACGGTCGGGTTCCACGCGGTAGATCAGGCGGTAGCGATAGCAGAAGCGCTCACGGAATGCCGGATCGTCCCAGCTTCGGGAATGTCATCCTGAGGCGAAGCCGAAGGACCTGCTGTTGCTTTCATAGCGGGCAGGACTGGGAAAAGCAGGTCTTTCGCTGCGCTCAGGATGACAGCGGGAAGGTCCCGCCTACACTCGCTTGCCGATCGTCCTTCGCAACGCCCGCTCCGCCGCGGCGTTGATCGCCGGCCAGTCGCGCTTGCCGTCGGCGCGCGCGACGTCGGCTTTCGGCATGTCGGCGAAGAACAGGCGCGCCTGCCGCCACGATCTCGCCGGCGAGGGCACGAACACGCCGGCGATGCGGCCATCGAAACCGGAACCGCGGTCGACGCGGCCGCGCGCGTCGAGTCGCGCGTACAGCGGCTTCGCCGTGTAGTAGCCGCGCAGCGCGTTCGATCCCGCCTCGCGCAACGGATGGAAGTCGCGTGCGTGCAGCGAATAGCGGAACCAGTGCGAAAACCCCGCGAGCTGCGCGGGCAGGTCGCGCGGATCGAGCGAGCGCGGCAGCATCGCCGTGCTCAGCCGCGCAGCCGCGGGATCCCGTGCTCGTCGCGCTCCTCGATCGCGGCGCCGGCCTCGATCTGCTGGCGCAGGTCGCGCCCGGGCAGTTCCTGCGCCGCCTCGCCGCGCGCCACGCGCAGCGCGTTCGCATAGCTGCGTTGCGCGCGATCCGCATCGCCGGCCTGCGCGTAGGCGTTGCCGAATTCCTCCCAGGCCTCGGCACCGGCGCCCTGCGCCAGCGCGCGATGCAGGTTGGCCTCGGCCTGCGGCCAGCGGCCTTCGCCGCGGTCGAGCCGGGCGAGGCCGAGCAACAGCGCCGGGCTGGACGGATGCGCCTGCAACCAGCGTTCGAGGTTCGCGCGGCGTTGTTCCACGCGGCCGTTCATCGGCAGCGTGCCGTAGCGCGCGGCGAGCGTTTCGTCCCAGCGCGCGTCCAGCGCCTGTTCCATCGCCTTCAGCGCGGCGTCGTCCCAGCGCAGCGCGACGGCGCGGTCGGCATAGGCGGCGACGACGTCGGCATCGTTGCGAAGCTCCTTCGGCAGGCGATCCCAGGTATCGGCGAGCGCGTTCGCGTCGGCCGCTTCGCGCAACGCGGCCGCGCCCCAGCGCTGCTGCAGCTGGTCGAGCAGGGCATCGGGCAACGCGTGCTGCTGGCGCAGCGCGCCGAGCAGGCCGTAGGCCTCGGCGGATTTGCCGCTGGCGGCGAGCGCCTGCGCGCGCAATGCCTGTCCGCGCGGCGGCAACGGCTGCACCGCGGGCGCGTCGAGCGCGGCCAGCGCGTCGGCCGGGCGTTCGTCGGCGAGTGCCTGTTCGGCCAGCGCGATGGCGCCGGCGCCGGCATGCTTGGGATCGAGCGCATCGATGTGCGCCTGCGCGGCGGCCGCATCGCCGCGCGCGGCGGCGGCACGCGCGGCCGCGACGCGGGCGATGGCGGCGTCGTGGCCTTCGTCGGCGGCGCGCGCCAGCAGTTGTTCGGCGCGGGCGTAATGGCCGCCATGGAGCGCGTCCAGGCCTTCACCGAGCCGGGCCCTGGCGTTGCGGTCGCGGCGCTGGCGCCAGGCGCGGAACGGCAGCGTCAGCAGCTTCCACAGCACGCCAACGACGAGCGCGGCGACGAGCAGGCCGATCACGGCCGCGGCGACGGTCGTCGTGTAATCGGTGCCGCGGAAACGCACCAGCACGTAGCCCGGGTCGGCCAGCAGGAATTGCGCGGCGAGCGCGCCGAGCAGGGCGAGCACGATCCAGAACAACAGGCTGCGGAACAGGTTCATGGCGGTGGATCCTGGCGGGACGCGCCGACCCTAGCGCATGCCGCGTTGCGGCGTCGTCGCGGAGATGAACGCGCGCCGAACTCAGCGCGTGGCGCGCAACGCCTGCAACTGCTGCAGCGTGCTGCCGAGCACCGGCACCGACGGCGCGAGCGGCGCCGCGCGCAATGTCGCGAGGCGCGTTTCCAGCGCATGGCGTTGCGGCGACTGCGGCCACAGTCGGCGCAGCCACGCGCCGGCGCGATCGAGCGCTTCGCGCCAGGAGACCGTGTCGCGGCGTTCGGCCGCGGCGCGGGCGAGGGTGATTTCGAGTTCGAGACCCGAACGCGCATCGGCGCGTTCGCCCGGATCGGTGGCGATGGCGCCGCTGCTGGGCTGCACGCGCACCACCCGCGACAGCAGCTTTTGCCACCATGGGGCGTGCGCGTCGCCGGGCGCCAGCGCATCACCGGCGGCGGGCAAGGCGGCGGAGAACGCCGCGAGCCCGCGCAGCGCGGTCGTGCGCGGATCGGGGCCGAGCGCATCGAGCGCGGCGCGTTCCTGCACCAGCGCCTGGCGCAGGTCGAGCAGCCGCGGATCGTCCACGCGCTGGAGCAGGTTCGCGGCCAGCGCATAGGCGCGGCGCGCGGCGTCGGCGTCGCCGGCGAGCTGCAAACGCTGCTGGCCGATGGCGAGCAGCAATGCGGTTTCGTCGAGCAACAGCGCCTGCGCGCCATGGCGGTCGGGTTCGGCCAGCTTTTCCACCGTCTGTTCGATCAATGCGGAACGCTGGCCGAGGCCGATCAGTTCCTCGCGCAGCACGCGATTGGTGGCTTCGTCCTGCTGCATGCGCAGCGATTGCGCGCGTTGTTCGCCGCGCAGCGCATCGAGGCGGGCGTCGAGCGCATCGGCCTGTTCGGCGAAGGCGTGGCGCATCGCGGCCTCGCGCGCGGACCAGGCCTGCCAGCCGCGCCAGCCGGCGAACGCCAATGCCGCCAATACGATCAGCGCGAAGACGAACACGTCGCGGCCGGGACCGGTGCGTGGAGCGGATGTCGGATCGGGGGCCGTCACGGGCGCGGGGGAAAGCGGGGCGTGGCGCGCATGCTACCCGATCGCGTCCGCCATCGCCGCGACCAGGTCGCGCGGGCGCGCACTGGCCGCGACCGCGATGCGGCCGCGGAATCCGGCCGCGCGCGCCGCTTGCGCGAGCCGTTCGCTCGCCGCGGCGACATCGCCTTCGCGCAGTTTTTTGGCGAGATCGGCGGGCAATCGCGACAGGACCAGGGCCAGCGCTTCGCCGCTGCTCGCCGCGATCCACGGACGCGAACGCAGGGCGCGCAGCCGCGAGATCGCGGCGGGCGAAAGCGCGATTCCGACACGGCGATAGACGTCGGCGCGCAGCACGCGCGCGCCGCGCCTGCGCAACGTGGGCGCGATGAGGTCGCGGCCGCCGGGCGCGGCGAGCAAGCCGATGCTGCGGCCACGCACCGAGCGCAGCTCCCCCAGCGCCAGCAATCCCTCGCTGTCCATGCGCGATGGCGAAACGACGGCGTCGATGCCTGCGCGACGCAGCGCCGCGGCGGTGCCGGCGCCGACCGCGCACCAGCGTTGCCCGCGTTTGCGCTTCAGCGCCTGCAGCGCGTTCGCCGCGCGCGCCGCGGCCGGGCTGGTGGCGATCACGATGTCCGCGGCCAGCGCGGCTTGCAGCGCGCGCCGGGTCGCGGCGTCGGCCTGCGTTTCGATCCGCCATGGCGACAACGCCAGCACGCGCGCGCCGCGCGCGGCGGCGGCGCGGCGCAAGGGCGCGTGCGCGCCGACGGGGCGCAGCGAAATCACATAGCATCCCGCGAGGGGTTCGCGCTTCGCCTTCACCATGCAACGAGCATACATAAATGGATCCCGATTCCGACCCGGCATTGCAATCGCTGCTCGCGCATTACCTGTCGATGCCGCCGGTGGCGGCGATGCGGCTGCGGATCGCCGGCGCCGACGGCGACAGCCTGCGCCTGTGCGCGCCGCTGGCCGCGCACGTCAACGACAAGGGCTGCGCGTTCGGCGGCAGCCTGGTTTCGCTGATGACGCTGGCCGGCTGGGGCGTGGCCACGCTGGCGCTGGAACGCGCCGGCCTGCGCGCGGACGTGTTCGTGGCGGCGAGCGAGGTGCGTTACCGCGCGCCGCTGTTCGCCGACCTGGAGGCGGTCGCGCGGGCGGACGCGGCGGAACTGGCGGCGTTCGTCGCCGCGCTGCGCGACGGCGGCCGCGCGAGCCTGAACCTGGACGCGCGCGTCCCGCTGCCCGAAGGCGGCAGCGCCTGCGACATGCGTTCGCGCTACGTCGCGATCGCGAAGGCGGCGTAGGATGGCCGCGACCGAAGCGGAGGAAGGGACGATGCGCAAACCGTTGCGATGGTGGCTGGCCGCATTGCTGGGCGCGTTGCTGGCCGCTTGCGCCAGCGGCCAGCCGAAGATGAGCGAACTCGACAAGGTGCAGTACGCGTGGTCGGCGGCGATCCGCTGGGGCGATTTCGAAGGCGCCTGGAACCTGCTCGATCCCGCGTACCGGGACGCGCACCCGCTCACCGACCTCGAACTCTCGCGCTACAAGCAGATCCAGGTGTCGGGCTACCACGAGCTGGGTTCGCAGATCCTCGAGGACCGCGCCCGGCGCGAGATCGAGATCGGCGTGATCAACCGCAACACCATGGCCGAGCGCACGCTGCGCTACACCGAGGAATGGAAGTTCGATCCAGCGAGCAAGACCTGGTGGGTGACCTCGGGCCTGCCGGATTTCTGGGCCGGGGAATGAAACCGCGCCCGCGGATCGGTTCGGCCGCTGTGGGACAATGCGCGCCCGTTTTTCCCCGCCGGACGCCTTCCCCGTGACCTTCGCCGAACTGGCCGCCTTCGCCGGCCGCAATCCCGTGCTGTCCATGCTGCTGGCCGGACTGACCGTCGCCATCCTCGTGACGGAGGCGATGCGCCTGCTGCGCGGCGGGCAGCGGCTGGCGCCCGCGGCGCTGACCGCGCTGGTCAACCGCGAGGACGCGCTGGTGGTGGACGTGCGCGCGGCGGCCGATTTCGAGAAAGGCCACATTCCCGGCGCGAAGCAGCTGGCGCTGGCCGAGGTGAAGCCGGAACACAAGCTGCTGGTCGCGGCGAAATCGCGGCCGGTGGTGCTGGTGTGCAAGGCCGGCCAGAGCGCCACGGGCGCCGCGGCCGTGCTGCGCAAGGCCGGCTTCGAGCGCGTGTTCGTGCTCGATGGCGGCATCGACGGCTGGCAGCAGGCCGGCCTGCCGCTGGCCAAGGGCCGCTGAAGCGCGCCCGGGCCGGGCGCGGGCGCGTGCCATAATCGCCGCTTTCCCCACGTTGCAGCCGGAGTACCCCGATGTCCGAGACTTCCCCCGCCAACGGCGCCGCGACCGACGCGCAGCCGGCCGGCCAGACCTTCAGCCTCGACAAGCTCTACGTCAAGGACGTCTCGTTCGAAGCGCCCGGCGCGCCGCAGGTGTTCGCGGCCGAACTCCCGGGCCAGCCGCAGCTGCAGATGAACCTCGCGCAGAGCGTGCAGCGCCTGGGCGACGTTGCCTACGAGGTGCAGCTCGACATCACCGTGACCTGCACGGTCGAGGACAAGACCCTGTACCTGGCCGAAGTGAAGCAGGCCGGCCTGTTCACCCTCGCCGGTTTCGATCCGCAGACGCTGGACGCGGTGCTCGGCACGCTGTGCCCGGCCTCGCTGTATCCGTACGCGCGCCAGACCATCGGCGACCTGGTCCAGGCCGGCGGTTTCCCGCCGTTCCTGCTGCAGCCGCTGAACTTCGAGGGCCTGTACGCCGAAAACCTGCGTCAGCGCGCCGCGCAGCAGGCCGGCGGCACGCTCGGCAGCGGCACCGAGACCGCCGGCAACGCCTGAGCCGCGCATGGCTACGGACGCAACGGCCGCACGCTCGGTCGCCGTCCTCGGCGCGGGGTCCTGGGGCACCGCGCTCGCCGCGCTGATCGCACGGCACGGCCATCGCGTCGTGCTGTGGGGACGCGACGCGGCCGTGGTCGAGGCGATCGACGCGCGCCACGAGAACCCGCATTACCTCCCCGGCATCGCGTTGCCGCAGGAACTGCGCGCCAGCACCGACCTCGCCGCCACGCTGCGCGACGCGGACCTGGTGCTGGTGGTGGTGCCCTCGCACGCGTTCGCCGAAACCCTGCGCGCGCTGGCGCCGTTGCGGCCCGCGGACGCGGGCGTGGCGTGGGCGACCAAGGGCTTCGAACCCGGCAGCGGGCGGTTCCTGCATGAAGTCGCCGGCGAGGTGCTCGGCGAAGGCGTGCCGCTGGCGGTGGTGACCGGGCCTTCGTTCGCGAAGGAAGTCGCGCAGGGCCTGCCGACCGCGCTGACCGTGCATTCGGACGACGGCGCGTTCGCGCAACTCGTGGCCGACGTGCTGCACGGCCCCGCGTTCCGCGCCTATACCGGCGACGACATGCGCGGCGCCGAACTCGGCGGCGCGATGAAGAACGTGCTCGCGGTCGCCACCGGCGTCGCCGACGGCATGCGGCTCGGCCTCAACGCGCGCGCCGGGCTCATCACCCGCGGCCTCAACGAGATGCTGCGGCTCAACCTGGCCATCGGCGGGCGACCGGAAACCCTGATGGGACTCGCCGGCCTCGGCGATCTGGTGCTCACCTGCACCGGCGACCTGTCGCGCAACCGCCGCCTCGGCCTCGCGCTCGGGCGCGGGCAGACGCTGGACGACGCGGTGCGCGAGATCGGCCAGGTGGTCGAATCGGTGCAGACCGCGGACGAGGTGATGCGCCTGGCCGAACGCCATGGCGTGGAACTGCCCATCGCCGAGAACGTGCGCGACGTGCTGCACGGCGACATCACCCCGGCGGAGGGCCTGTCGCGGCTGATGGCGCGCGAACAGAAGGCCGAATACCCGCAGGAACTGTTTCCCTAGGCATGAAAAACCCCGGCCTTTTCAGGCCGGGGTCCGGATCGCGACGTCGGGGAGAGAGGGGAGTCCGTCGCGGATGCCGTGTCGCTCGCTTACCAGCTGAAGCGCGGGCCGACGAACCACTGGGTGTCGCCGCCGTTGGCGATCTTCACGTCGCCGTTGATGCCCCAGTTCTGGTTGAACTTCACCTGCGCGCCGAGGCGGCCGTAGAAATCGCCACTGTAGGCATCGCCATCCTCGTAGCCGGCCAGCGCATAGCCTTCCAGGTTCGGGGTCAGCGCGCTGCGCACGCCGGCCTCGACGCTGTAGCCGTCGAAGTTGGCGCCGGCACCGGCGTCGAACTTCTCGTAGGCCGCGCGCGTCACCAGGTCGGTGCCGCCGCTGCCGAGCTGATGGTTGTAGCCCACGCCGAGGCGCCACTGGTCGAAATCGACGTCGGTGTTCTTGATCTTCTGGTTCGAATAGGCGCCGAACACCGACCAGTTCGGCGTGAACGCCGCCGAGGCGTTCAGGCCCCAGCCGTCGGAATCGCCGGCATCGGTGTTGGTGGCGGCGTATCCGCCTTCGACGTAGTTGTAGTTGAGGCCGTTCGCGTTCTCGGCGGCGGAGGCGGCGAAGGGCAGGATCGCAAGCAGGGAGAGGGACAGCAGTGCGCGCTTCATGGAGGAACCTCGAGTTGTTGTTTGTTATGGCCGGCGCTGAGGCGAACCGTTCGCAGCCGGCGTGCGCAGTATCGACAGGGCCCCGCAACGCGCCCTGAATAATGAACCGTCGAGTTCAGGAACTTTTCCGGAAAGGCCGGGTCATGCGCCTGTCGCATCGGCCAGGCGCGCACGACATCGATGCTGGTTCGCGGCGGGAGTCGAAGCGAACGGAGGCCGTCGTTCCGATGAACCGCCTCCATCGCGTTCGGATCGCTACGGCGATCCTTCCTTCAGCAAGCGCAGTTCCCAGCCGCCGCCGGGCGCGAGGTTGGCCGGGTTCGCCATGCCGGCGACGACGCCGCTGCCGTCGTCGAGCGCATGCAGCGCGCGGATGCCGTAGTTGCGGACGTCGCCGAGCCCGGAATAGTTCTCGTTGACCGCGGGCGAATCGGAGGAATCGATGCGCCACAGGTCCGCGCCGTATTCGGGCTCGGTGGAAGGACCCTGCAGGATCGACGCATCGTAGGTGCCGATGAACAGGCGGTTGTCGTACACGGTCATGGTCCAGGTGTATTCGTTGCCGCGGTTGCCGAAACCGGAGGGGCCGTACAGCGGCGTCCACCCCGTCGGCTGCATGCCGAAGGTCTTCGGCGCTGAACAACACACCGGCAGCTGCGATTCGCCGTACAGCAACTGGATCTCGCGCGTGCGCGGGTCCTCGAGGTTGCGGCCGCGCCAGAACGAGGTGCTGCGGTAGACGCCATCGTTGAGCGCGCGCTGTTCCCTCGGGTTGGCGGGTACGCCGAAGCAGAACGACTTCGTGCATTTCTGCTCGACGGTCAGGGCCATGCTGTTCTGGTTGTGGATCGTGCCCCAGTACACCCAGCCGTCGTATTGCTCGATCGCGCCGCCGGAATAGCCGTAGCGCGAAACGATCGGGTCCGGGTCGTATTGCAGCGGAGTCCAGGCCTGCCTCCAGCCGTTGAGCTGGTCGGGGGTGAGGCCGCCTTCGGGAATCGGCGGGCTGATCCAGACGCCGGTGCCGTTGCCGGGCATCGCGCCGGTGGCGGGGGCCGCGTCGCCGCCACCGCTCGAACGGATCGGCACGGTGGTGATGGCCAGCCGATCCAGCCCCTTGCCGTCGACGTAGCGCGTGATGTTGGCCACGTTGGCCGTGATGCTGCCGACTTCGACGAACTGGTTGCAGTAGTCGTATCCCGGGGCCACCGAACCGGCCGTCCCGGTCCAGCGCAGGACCGCGCCGTGCGTCTGCGATCCCACGCCCAGGTACAGCACGCCGTCGACCAGCGCCGAGCCGCGGACGTAGTTGTAGTCGCTGCGCGAACACGCGCCAAGGTACTTGCCGGTGCCCGCGTCGTAGGCGAAGAAATTGATCGCATCGCCCAGGCGGCTGGCGCCAGCGAGGAACACGTAGTTGTCGATGGTGCCGGCGCTGCGCAGGCCCAGCGTGGTCTGCAACAGGGAGCTGTTCACCTCGCGCTCGGTCAGGGTGCCGCTGGCGAGGTCCCAGGAATAGATCCGCGGCGGGCGCCAGTCGCCCTGGATGTCGGTCAGCGAGGGGTACGTGCGCGCGTACTGGCTCATCCCGTATTCGCATACGTACGTGTCGTCGAGGATCGGAGTCACCGCGCGCACGCCGTTGAGGACGCAGGCGGTGTTGGCCATCGTGCCGAACCACAGCCGGCCGTTCGCCTCGACAAGGCTCCAGATGTAGGACTGGTTCGCCTTCGGTTGCCCGGTCGAACAGGAGCCGTCCGCGTTGATCGGCGGATAGTCCACGCCGATGCCGTCGAAGCATTCGTCCGGCGCGACCTGCCACAGCAGCTGGTTGTTGGTCAGGATCGGTTGCGGCACCGGCACGTCGATGGCGAAGGCGTGCTGCCGGGCCATCGCCGCCGACGCCACGCCCAGCGCGCAGGACGCGACGGCGAAGGACGCAAGCAGCCTGCGGGAATGCTTCGGGAAAACCTGCATGCCGTGTCTCCTTATTTTTCTTTTTCGACGGACCCTCGCCAGGCAGTGGCGAGACCGAACGAGTCGGTCGCGATCGGACCCTGAACTCCGCGAAGACGCCATGGCCTTCTACCTGCGACAACGCATCGCGTCGCCGGAACGGGACAAAAACCGCGGAAATCGCGCCTGACCGCGCGCCGGAACGTGCTGCGAGCGCCCGGCGGGCGTATTCAGCTTTGGCCCGCCTCGCCGTCGAAACCCAGCTGCCGCCACGCCTCGAACACCGTCACCGCGACCGCGTTCGACAGATTGAGGCTGCGGCTGCCAGCGCGCATCGGCAAGCGCAGGCGGCGCTCTTCCGGAATCGAGGCGAACACGTCCTGCGGCAGGCCCGCGGTTTCGCAACCGAACAGGAACACGTCGTTCGCGCGGAAACGCGGCGCGTCGAAGCGCACCGCGCCGCGCGTGGACAGCGCGAACACGCGCGGGGGCTCGCCATGGCCCGGGGCGATGTCGGCGAACGCGGCGGCGAGGTCGTCGTGCACGCGCAGCGTCGCGTACTCGTGGTAGTCGAGCCCGGCGCGCCTGAGCTGGCGGTCCTCGAGCGAGAAACCGAGCGGGCGCACCAGGTGCAGCGTCGCACCGGTGTTCGCGCACAGGCGGATGACGTTGCCGGTATTGGGCGGGATTTCCGGCCGGAACAGGACGACGTGGAACATGCAATCACTCCCTCCCCTTCATTGAAGGGGAGGGTTGGGGTGGGGTTGTTTCCTCACCACGGCAATGCTTCCCCGCGCCAGTCGCGCAACTGCAACGGCTGCGTCGCATCGGCCGCATCGACCTGGCGCAGCAGGCCTGCGACCGAATCCTGCGGCGCCACGTCCGCGCCGGCGCCGCCCATCTCGGTCCGCACCCAGCCCGGATGCAGCACTGCGACCGCGATTCCGCGCGGGGCCAGCGCATGCGCGGCCAGCACCGAGAGCATGTCGAGCGTCGCCTTGCTCGCACAGTAGCTGGGCGCGCGGAATTCGCGGCGCTCGCCGATCGAGCCCATGACCGAGGAGACGAACGCGACCTTGCCGCTGTCGGCGAGCCGCGGCGCGAGGATCTGCGTCAGCAGGAACGGCCCGACGGCATTGGTGCGCAGGCTGTCCTCGAGCTGCGCCGCGCGCACCTGCCCCCAGCGTTCGCCCGAATGCAGCACGCCGGCGTTGTTCACCAGCAGGTCGATGCGCGCGTCGTCGTCGAGCACCAGCGCGAGTTCGCGTGCGAACGCGTTGCGCGAAGCTTCGTCCGCGACATCCAGCGGCAGCACGTGCAGGCGCCCGGGATGGTCGCCGGCCAGCGCGTTGAGCGCGGAAGCCTTGCCGGGCCGGCGGCAGGCGGCGAGCACGTGGTTGCCGCGCGCCAGCAGCTGGCGGACGAACTCCAGGCCGAGGCCGCGGTTGGCGCCGGTGACGAGGGCGGTGCGCAGGGGCATGGCCGAAGCCTAGCGCGACGCGCGTGAGGGCGCCGCGCGGGACTTCCGGCCTAGTGCGGGGGCGGGGCGCGGCCCGCTACCATGTGCGATTCGTCACAGCCCGAAGGATCGACCATGTCCGTCGCGTTCCGTCCCCGTTCCACCGTCCTCGGCATGGCGCTCGCCGCCACGCTGTGCGGAGGCTTCGTGTCCGCGCCCGCGTTCGCCCCCCGGCCAGCGCCGGCATCGACATCCCGTACACGCAGTTCATCCTGCCCAACGGCCTGACCGTGATCGTGCACGAGGACCGCAAGGCGCCGGTGGTGTCGGTCGCGATCTGGTACCACGTCGGCTCCAAGGACGAACCCGCGGGCAAGACCGGCTTCGCCCACCTGTTCGAACACCTGATGTTCAACGGTTCGGAAAACCACAAGGGCGAGTACTTCGAACCCTTCGAGAAGGCCGGCGTCTCCGACATCAACGGCAACACCTGGCTCGACCGCACCATGTACTTCGAGACTGTGCCGACCACCGCGCTGGACATGGCGCTGTGGATGGAATCCGACCGCATGGGCCACCTGCTCGGCGCGATCGACCAGGCCACCCTCGACGAACAGCGCGGCGTGGTCCAGAACGAGAAGCGCCAGGGCGAGAACGAGCCCTACGGCCGCATGGGCGAACGCGAACTGGCCGAGACCTATCCGGCCAACCATCCCTACCACCACGACACCATCGGCTCGATGGCGGATTTGAACGCCGCCTCGCTGGAGGACGTGAAGACTTGGTTCCGCAACTACTACGGCGCTGCCAATACCGTGCTGGTGCTGTCCGGCGACATCGATGCGAAGACCGCGAAGGACAAGGTCGCGAAGTACTTCGGCGACATCCCGGCCGGCCCGCCGGTCGCGCGCCAGGCCGAATGGGTCGCACCGCGCACGACGTCCTCGCGTTCGCAGATGGAGGACGTGGTGTCGCAGACGCGGATCCTGCGCGAGTGGAACATTCCGGCGCGAAGCGAACGCGACTTCGTGCTGCTCGACCTCGCCGCCGATGTCCTCGGCGGCGGCAAAACCTCGCGCCTGTACCAGCGCCTGGTCTACCAGGACAAGCTGGTCGATTCGGTTTCCGCCGGTGCCAGCCCGTTCGAATTGAGCAGCCAGTTCGAAATCACCGCCGACGTGAAGCAGGGCGCGGACCCGGCCAAGGTCGAAGCCGCGATCGCCGACGAGGTGCAGAAGTTCATTGCCAACGGCCCGACCGCGGACGAGCTCGCGCGCGTGCAGGCACAGGATCGCGCCGGCACCATCCGCGGCCTCGAGCGCGCGCTGGGCAAGGCCTCGCGCCTGGGCGAAAGCGCGCTCTACCTCGGCAGTCCGGATGCGTGGAAAACGCAATTCGACTGGCAGCAGAAGGCGACGCCGGCGGAAGTGCAGGCCGTGGCGAAGAAATGGCTGGCGCAGGGCGATTACACCCTGACCGTGGTGCCGACCAAGACCGCGCCGAAGGTGGAAGATGTGGCCGGACTCCCGGCTTCGACCGACCGTCCGGCCGACATCGCCGGCGCCGATACCGGCAAGTTCACGGTGACGAAGAGCGACGTCGACCGCAGCAAGGGCGTGCCGGAGGTGACCAGCTTCCCCGACCTCAGCTTCCCCAAGGTCGAACGCGGCCACCTGAAGAACGGCATCGAAGTCGTGCTGGCGCAGCGCCACACCGTGCCGGTGGTAAACGTGGCCCTGCAGTTCGACGCGGGTTACGCCAGCGATGCCGGCGCCAAGCTCGGCACCGCCAGCTTCACCAATGCGATGCTCGACGAAGGCACCACCAAGCTCGATTCGGTCGAGATCGCGCAGCGCCGCGAGCGCCTCGGCATGAACCTCGGCATCGGCTGCGGCCTCGACAGCTGCAACGCCAGCGCGAACATGCTCAAGACCAACCTCGCGCCGTCGCTCGCGCTGTTCGCCGACGTGGTCCGCAACCCGGCCTTCCGCGACGCCGACCTCGAGCGCGTGCGCGCGCAATGGCTCGCCGGCATCGCGCAGGAGAAGACCCAGCCCACCGGCATCGCGCTGCGCATCCTGCCGCCGCTGGTCTACGGCGCCGGCCATCCGTACGCGATCCCGTTCACCGGCAGCGGCACCGAGGCCTCGATCACCTCGCTGACCGCCGCCGACCTGCGCGCCTGGCAGGCCGCGTGGTTGCGCCCGGACAACGTGCGGATCCTGATTGCCGGCGACACCACGCTGCCGGAGATCACCGCGCAACTGGACAAGGTGTTCGGCGACTGGACCGCGCCCGCCGCGGCGAAGGGCGCGAAGGAAATTCCGGCGGTTGCCGCGCAGCCCTCGCCGCGAGTGTTCCTGATCGACAAGCCCGGTGCGCAGCAGTCGCTGATCCTCGCCGGCGAACTCGCGCCGCCGACCACCGCGCCGAACAATCTCGAAATCAATACCATGAACGATGCGTTCGGTGGACAGTTCACCGCGCGCCTCAACATGAACCTGCGTGAGGACAAGCACTGGGCCTACGGTGCCTACAGCTTCTCGCAGGACGCGCTTGGGCAGCGGCCGTTCATGCTGTACGCGCCGGTGCAGACCGACAAGACCGTTGAATCCGCAGCCGAAGTGCTGAAGGAAGCGAAGGACGTGATCGGCAGCCGACCGCTGACCGCCGCGGAAATCGCCAAGGTCAAGGACAGCAACGTGCGCAGCCTGCCGGGTTCGTACGAAACCGCGGGTGCGGTGCTCGGCGCGCTCGAAAGCAACGCTCTGTACGGCCGTCCCGACGACTACGTCGCCACCCTGAAACAGCGCATCGAGGCGCAGACCGACGATGCGGTACGCGCGGCCGCGACCGAGGTGATCCACCCGAACGCGTTGACCTGGGTGATCGTCGGCGACTTGTCGAAGATCGAGGCCGGCGTGCGCGGGCTCAAGCTCGGCGACGTGCCGGGGATCGCCTCCGCTGGCAAGCCGGTGGCGCCGGCGAAGTACGGGCAGCGGGCCAGATTTTGCCACGCCCCCCGTGGGTGAGGCTGGCCCGCAGGGACAGGAGCGGGGCCTCGGCCGGTTCCCCTCTCCCGGCGCTTCGCGCCACCCTCTCCCGCAAATGGGCGAGGGTTTTCCCCGCACGTTCATCCGTTCCGCGACACAATCCCCGCCATGCGCAAGTTCCTGATTGTCGCCCTGCTGTTCCCGCTCTCCGCCTGCACCTGGGTGCACATGGCC
>JBGAHT010000032.1:0-31808 GCA_044226035.1 Thermomonas sp.
CCGCGTCCGCGCTGCGCGGCGCCTCGATGGTCAGGATCTGGTCGCAGCCCACGCCCATGTGGCGATCGGCCAGTGCGCGGCACAGGTCGGGATCGGGCGCGGCGCGTCCGTCGCGCAGGTCGAGCACGACGAAGTCGTTGCCCGCGCCATGCATCTTGGTGAAGCGCAGCGGTTGGCGCGGCGCATCCGCGCCCATCGCTCAACCGCCTCCGGCGGGCGGCGGCGGAACGGGCTCGACCGGAGCCGCAGGCGCGCTGGTCGCCGGCGCCGGAGCGGTCGCGTCGGTCGGCGTCGCGGGGGCGACGCTCGCGGGCGTCGGCAAGGCGCTCGTCGCGGGAACCGCGAGCTCGTCCGCCGGCCGCGGCGGATGCACCAGCGGGCCCTTGTTGCCGCAACCGGCGAGCGCGGCCAGCAGCGCGGCCGCGAGCGAAATGCGCAGGAGTCGATTCGTCATGGCGCGAGTATAGCGTCGGCTCAGGGCGACGCCGCGTTCCCCGCCACGCCCAACTGGTCGAGCATGAACGCGTACATCTCCGCCAGTTCGCGGTAGCGGCGGAAGCGCCCGGACTTGCCGCCGTGGCCGGCGTCCATGTTGGTGCGCAGCAGCACCGGGTGCGTGCCGGCATCGAGGTCGCGCAGCTTCGCCACGTACTTCGCCGGTTCCCAGTACTGCACCTGCGAATCCCACAGGCCGGTGCCGACGAACATCGCCGGATAGGCCTGCTTCGACAGGTTGTCGTAGGGCGAATACGACAGCATGTAGTCGTAGAACTTCTTCCGTTCCGGATTGCCCCACTCGTCGTATTCGTTGGTGGTCAGCGGGATCGACGGGTCGAGCATGGTCGTCACCACGTCCACGAACGGCACCTGCGCCAGGACCACGCGGTACTTGTCCGGCGCCATGTTCGCGATCGCGCCCATCAGCAGGCCGCCGGCGCTGCCGCCGTAGGCCGCGACCCGGTCGGGCGCGGCGTAGCCCTGCTTCACCAGGAAGTCGGTGACGTCGATGAAGTCGGTGAAGGTGTTCTTCTTGTGCAGCAGGCGGCCGTCGTCGTACCAGGCGCGGCCCATTTCCTCGCCGCCGCGCACGTGGGCGATGGCGTAGACCATGCCGCGATCGAGCAGGCTGACGTTGGTCACGCTGAACGCCGGGTCGGTGGAATGGCCGTAGCTGCCGTAGGCGTACTGCAGCATCGCCGCCTTGCCGTTCTTCTCGAAGCCCTTGCGATACACCACCGACACGGGAATCCTGGTGCCGTCGCGCGCGGTCGCCCACAGGCGTTCGGTGACGTAGTCCGCCGGGTCGTAGCCGCCCAGCACGGGCTGGCGCTTGAGCAGCCGGCGTTCGCCAGTGTCGACGTTGAGCTCGTAGATCGTGCCCGGCGTCGCCAGCGAGGTGTAGCCGTAGCGCAACCACGGCGTGTCGTGTTCGGAATTGTCGTCGAGCGCCATCGAATACGCGGGCTCGTCCGCCTGCACGAACTGGTCGCTGCCGTCGTTCCTGCGCAGGCGGATGCGTTCCAGTCCGCCGGAGCGTTCCTCGATGGCGATGAAGCCGTCGAACAGGTCGAAGTCCTGGATGAACACGCCGGCGCGGTGCGGCACGAGGTCGGTCCAGTCCTTGCGCGAGGCGCTGCCGTCGGGCGCGGCGACGAGCTTGAAGTCGGTGGCGCGGACGCCGTTTTCATCCGGCGCATTGGTGCGGATGACCCAGTGGTCGCCGATGTGGTCGGCGTGGTACTCGACGCCGTCCTCGCGCAGCGCAAGCACGCTGAACTCGCGCGGATCCGCGGCCGGCGCGCAGCGCACCTCGGTCATCTCGGTGGCGCCGACGTCGATGCAGATGTACTTGTCGTCGCGCGTGCGCCACACGCCCATGTAGAAGCTGTCGTCGGCTTCCTCGTAGACGATCGGGTCGTCCTTGGGGTCGGTGCCGAGCACGTGCTTCTTCGTGCGCTTGGTCAGCAACGTGTCCGGATCGTTCTCGACGTAGAACAGGGTACGGTTGTCGTCCGCCCAGGCGGTGTATTCCGCCGCGCCGTGGATCACGTCGGGATAGACCTCGCCGGTGTCGAGGTTCCTGAAGCGGATCGCATACTGGCGGCGGCCGACGTCGTCGTCGGTCCAGGCCATGATCCGGTTGTCGGGCGAGATCTCGTATTCGGCGACATGGAAGTAGTCCTTGCCCTGCGCCATCGCGTTCTCGTCGAGCAGCACCTGCTCGCCGGCGAAGTCGCCGGCGGCGTTCGCGCGCAGGATCGAGGCCGCATCGACGCCGGTGCCGTCCTTGCGCCGCGCATGGATCGCGTAGTCGCGGCCGGCCTCGTAGCGCGCGTAGTACCACCAGCCGCGTTCGCGCACCGGCACCGAGGCATCGTCCTGCTTGATCCGCGCGACGATCTCGTCGTACAGCCGGTCCTCGACCGGCTTCAGCGGCGCCATCACCGCGTCGGCGTAGGTGTTCTCGGCCGCGAGGTAGCCGAGCATCTCCGGGTCCTTGCGCGTGTCGTCGCGCAGCCAGTAGTACTCGTCGTTGCGCTCGGCGCCGAACGGGGCCTTCACGACATGCGGCTTGCGCGCGGCATCGGGCGGCACGGGCACGTCGGCGGCGCGGCTGGGCATGGTCATCAGGACGGCAAGCAACAGGAAGAAGGGTTTCATGGATGGGGCCCGCAGGGCGGATTGCAAACACTTCCCTCCCTTTCGCGCAGCGAAGGGGAGGGTCAGGGAGGGGTAAGTTCGATATTCGAGCCCCCCCTCCCGACCTCCCCCTTGCGCGAAGCGCAAAGGGGAGGAGAAAACGCGCTACTTCGCCAACTCGTTCCAGAGGAAGGCGTAGGTCAGCGCCCACAAATGCGCCTGCTGGCGATTGGTCGCGCCGGCGCCGTGGCCGCCTTCGGTGTTCTCGTAATAGCGCACGTCCTTGTCCGCCGCGAGCATCTTCGCCGCCATCTTGCGCGCGTGGCCCGGATGCACGCGGTCGTCGCGGGTGGTGGTCCAGATGAACGTCGGCGGATACGACTTCGCCGGATCGAACAGCTGGTAGGGCGAGAAGGTCTTGATGTAGTCCCAGTCGCTGGTGTCCGGATCGCCGTATTCGGCCATCCACGACGCGCCGGCGAGCAGGTGGCTGTAGCGCTTCATGTCCAGCAGCGGCACCTGGATCACCACCGCGCCGAACAGCTGCGGGTACTGCACCAGCATGTTGCCGGTGAGCAGGCCGCCGTTGCTGCCGCCCATGATGCCCAGGTGCGCGGGCGTGGCGACCTTGCGCGCGGCCAGGTCCTGCGCGACCGCGGCGAAGTCCTCATAGGCCTTGTGCCGGTTCTGCTTGAGCGCGGCCTGGTGCCAGCGCGGGCCGTATTCGCCGCCGCCACGGATGTTGGCGAGCGCGTACACGCCGCCGCGTTCCAGCCACGCCTTGCCGACGACACCCGAATACGCCGGCACCTGCGAGACCTCGAAGCCGCCGTAGCCGTACAGCAGCGTCGGCGCCTTGCCGTCGAACGCGAGGTCCTTCGGCCGCACGATGAAGTACGGCACGCGGGTGCCGTCCTTCGAGGTCGCGAAGTGCTGTTCGACCACGTCCTTGCCCGCGTCGAAGAACGCGGGGTTGGACTTCAACGCTTCCGGTTCCCGGCCCGGCTTCCACAGCGACAGCGTGGTCGGGGTGAGGAACCCGGTTTCGGTCAGCCACAGGTCGTCGCTGTCGTCGGCATCGACCGCGCCGACGCCGAGCGTGCCGATGCCGCCGCGGCCGGTGAATGGCGTGGCCTTCCAGCCCTGCGCGGGATCGAGCACCTCGAGCCGGCTCTTCACGTCGTCGAGGATGTTCAGCACCAGCCTGCCCTTGGTCCACGTGGAATCCTCGAGCGAGGTCGTGTCGCTGGGCGTGAACAGCACCGCGAAGTCG
Organism: Thermomonas sp.; assembly: GCA_044226035.1. GTDB lineage: Bacteria > Pseudomonadota > Gammaproteobacteria > Xanthomonadales > Xanthomonadaceae > Pseudoluteimonas. The sequence continues at coordinate 3,914 of JBGAHT010000032.1, forward strand.
CGCTTGCCGGCCATGAAGTCGTCGAACCTGGCCGCGAGCAGCGCGCCGGCCGGGTAGTCGTGGCCGCCGACCGACCACGGTTCACGCAGTTGCAGGGTCAGCCATTCGCGATGGATGCCCTTGCCGGCCGAGTTCGGCGCGTCGATTTTGGTCAGCGTGCCGTCCTTGCCGCGCAGGAACAGCTCGTCGTTCCAGAACGCGATGGTGCGGTCGACGAAATCGCGCTCGAAGCCCGGGGTGCGGTCGCGGAACGCGCCGACGGCGAGGTCGTCGGGCTTGCCTTCGTACACCGTCGTCGCCGCGGACATCGGCGTGCCGCGCGTCCACATCTTGGCGATGCGCGCGTAACCGGACGTGGTCATCGAGCCGGGACCGAAATCGGTGCCGACATAGACGTGGTCGCGGTCGATCCACGACAGCCCGCCCTTGGCCTCGGGACGGAAGAAGCCGCCCTGCACCCAGTCCTTGGCGTCGAGGTCGAATTCGCGGGTGACGTCGGCATCGGCGCCGCCGCGCGAGAGCGCGACCAGGCAGCGCCGGTAGCGGCCGTCGTTTTCGCGCAGGCAGTCGGCGCCGTGCCAGACCCAGTTCTCGTGCTCGTCGGCGCCGAGCGCGTCGAGGTCGATCACCGTTTCCCACTGCGGCTCGGGCTTGCGGTATTCGTCCAGCGTGGTGCGCCGCCACAGCCCGCGCGGGTGCTGCGCGTCCTTCCAGAAGTTGTAGTAGTACCCGCCGATCTTCTCGACGCCGGGGATCTTCGCCTTGGAATCGAGGATCGCCTCGATCTGCGCCTGCAACGCGTCGAAGCCGGGCGTGGACGCCAGTTCCGCATCGGTGCGCGCATCCTGTTCGCGGACCCAGGCCAGCGGCTTGTCGCCGGTGACGTCCTCCAGCCAGAGGTAGGGATCGTCGGTGGCGGACATGGCGGGCTCCTGCGTGGCATCGGCGGCGAACGCCGGCGCGGCGGCCAACCCGGCCATCAGCACGAGGAGGAAGCGGGTCTGGCGCATGGCGTGTTCGCGTTGGGGTGGGCCCGCAACGCTAGCACGCAGCCCGACCCTCAGCGCATGCGCATGGTCACGCGTCGCGCCTGCGCGCGGCGGCGACGAGGAAGCGCGGCCGCGACCCGCGGCAGGGGGAACCCGCTGACGCTCCACCACGCGGCGAGCGGCATGCCCAGCAGCCACAGCGGCAGGAAGCCGAACCAGTCGCTGCTGCCGCGCGCGGCGGGCAGCAGCAGCACGGCGAGCGCGCCGAGGATGACGGCGGTGCGCAGGATGCGTTCGGGGCGCGGGTCGTGCATGGCGGTGCTCCGTTCCGAACGGGATGTCCGGGTGGCCGACAGGCTGCGGCCCGGGCTTCTCACGGATTGCGACCTGCTTTTTTCCTCCCCCCTCGTGGGGGAGGATGCCCGAAGGGCAGGAGAGGGGCCGTGGCATGAATTCCCCTCTCCCGGCGCTACGCGCCACCACACCCCGGCCTGCGGCTTGTATGCCGGCAGGCGTTCACGGGCTCGCAACTGCGTTGCTCGAAATCCCCGTTCACCCCACAGAGGGGAGAGGGAAGAACAATTCAATACCCCGCCGCGTCCAGCGCCTTCTCGGCTTCGATCCGGCCGATCTCGATCACTTCCTTCGCCCGCCAGAATTCGTAGAACAGGCAGGCGTCGCGCGGGATGCGCACGACCACTTCCGGCGGATCCAGCGCCAGCTGCACGCGCGCGATCTGCGCCTGCATGGTGTCGAGCGCGCGCGACATCACCTCGGTCAGGCCGATGGCGTTTTCCCCGTGCTCGGGCCAGTGCCGGCGCACGCGGCGTTCGATCCAGGCGGCGAGGCCGTGGCCGTCGCTGGCGTCGGGCCGCTCGTCGGGCAACCTGCCCTGCGGGCGCTCGGGCCAGCCGTGCATGTCGACCGCGATCAGCCGCTGCGCGTCGGACATGCGCGTGGCGGTGATCGGCAGGGGCGCGAGCAGGCCGCCGTCGACCAGCTCGCGGCCGTGCACGACCGCCGGCGTGAACAGGCCCGGGATCGCGAACGAGGCGCGCAGCGCGTGCCACAGCGGGCCGCTGCGCAGCCAGACCACGCGCTGGCGCATCAGGTCGACCGCGACCGCGACGAAGGGGATCGGCAGGCTTTCGATGTCCGGGTCGCCGACCACTTCGCGCATCGCCGCGACCAGGCGATGGCCGTGGAACAGGCCGCCATCGCCCAGCGCCGGATCGCTGAGCAGGCGCAGGAACGCGCCGCGGTCCAGCGCCTCGATGCCGGCGCGGAATTCGGCGAGCTTGCCGGCCGCGAACACGCCGCCGACCAGCGCGCCGCTGGAACTGCCGGCGACCGATGCGATCCGCAAACCGCGCGCCTGGATCGCCTCGATCACCCCGATCTGCGCCAACCCGCGCGCGCCGCCGGCGCCCAGCGCCAACGCCACCCGGTCGTCGCGCGCGGCGCTCATCCGTCGTAGTTGGCGACCGCGAGCTGCAGCATGCCGCGCATCTGCTCGCGCAGGGATTTCGGTTCGACGATTTCGGCGTCGCTGCCGTAGTGCAGCACGTCCATCAACAACTCGCGCGCGTTGCTGTAGGGGATCTTCAGTTCGTAGCGGCCGTCGGGCAGGAAGCGGCCCTGCTGCTGCGAATGCCAGCGTTCGTCGGCGACCCAGCGCGCGGCCCTGGCGCTGAACGCGATCGTCGCCCAGCCCTTGGGTTCGCCGGAGAAGATGCCGTAGCCGCCGGCAAGCTGGCGGTCGAGCTCGGCGTCGTCGACGTCACGCGCGGGCGCCTCGAGCAGGCGCGCGGCGGCGATGCGGTCCACCGAGAAGCTGCGCAGGCCCTGCTTGTCCTCGTCCCAGGCGTCGAGGTACCAGTTGTCGCGGTAGTGGGTGATGCGCTGCGGCGAGACCGTGCGCCGGGTCGCCTCGTCGGTGGAACGCGCGCGGTAGTCGAACGCGAGCTGGCGGCGCTCGAGCACCGCCGAGCAGACGATGCGGAAGGAGTGCTCGTCCATGCGCCGGCCGCGGTGCGGAATGACGCGCACGCGCTGCATCGGCCAGGTGCGGCCGGTGGAATGCTCGTCGAGCAGCTTCTCGATGCGCTGCTGCAGCGGCGCCAGCGCCGAGGACAGCACGCCGCCGCCGCTGCGCGACAGCAGTTGCTGCGCGGCGAGCAGCGCGTGCAGTTCCTCGGAATTGAGCCACAGGCCGGGCAGTTCGAAACGACCGCCGCCGTCGGGGTCGTAGCGGAAGCCGGCCTCGCCGTCGCCGACCACCGGCGCCATCAGCGCGTCGCGCAGGAAGGCGAGGTCGCGGTACACGGTGGCGCGCGAGCAGCCGAGTTCGTCCTGCAGCCGCGCCACGGTCACCGGGTAGCGCGCGGCCTGGAGGGTGCGGTGCAGGGCGAGGATGCGTTCGTAGCGGTCCATGCGAGGATTATGCCGTGCCGGCCGTCGCCATCGCGGCAACGCGCCTCCCGTGGGCACGCACCAGGAGCTCGCCATGAACCGCCTCGCCCTGCCCGTCCTCGCCCTGCTCGCCGCCCTGTCCGCGTGCAGCAAGCCCGCGGCCGCGCCCGATGCCGCGTCCAGCGCCGCGCCCGCCCCGGCCGCCGAGCCCCCGGTCGCGGCGGTCGTCCCGGCGCTCGACGCGCGCGCGCAAGTCGCGGCGGCGATGCACAGGTTCCGGGACCTGCGCAGCTACCACGCCGACATGCACCTGCAGGGCGGCCCGCGCGGACCGACGGAGAACGCCATCGACTTCGTCGCGCCCGACCGCTACCGCATGCAGGTCGCCGGCCGCGGCACCCAGGTGATCGTCGGCGACACCATGTACCTGGACGTGAACGGGCGCTCGATGCAGGTCCCGCTGCCGGAGGGCACCCTCACCCAGTGGCGCGACCCGGCCAGGCTGGCCGACGCCGAAGCCGACATGCGCGTGGACGCGCAGGGCGCCGACGCCGTCGATGGCCAGCCGGCGAAGAAATACCTGGTGCACGTGGCCAAGCCCAAGCCGGCCGAGATCACCCTCTGGATCGGCGAGGCCGGGCTTCCGCTGCAGATCGTCTCGCACAACCCGATGGGACGGGTGACGGTGCGGTATTCGCGTTTCGACGATCCTTCCCTGTCGATCGAAGCGCCGAAGTGAACGAGCCCGTCCTCGACCTGAGCCCCTCGCCCGGCGACGAGGTCAAGCGCACCACGTGCTACATGTGCGCCTGCCGTTGCGGCATCAAGGTGTGGGTGAAGGACGGCAGAATCCGCTACATCCAGGGCAACCGCGAGCACCCGGTCAACCAGGGCGTGCTGTGCGCGAAGGGCGCGAGCGGGATCATGCAGCACTACTCGCCGGCGCGGCTGCGCAAGCCGCTGCTGCGCGTGGGCGAACGCGGCAAGGGCGAGTTCCGCGAAATCGAATGGGACGAGGCGCTCGACATCGCCGCGTCGTGGCTGAAGCCGATCCGCGAACGCAATCCCGACGGACTGGCGTTCTTCACCGGCCGCGACCAGTCGCAGGCGCTGACCGGCTGGTGGGCGCAGCAATTCGGCACGGTGAACTACGCCGCGCACGGCGGTTTCTGCTCGGTGAACATGGCCGCCGGCGGCCTGTACTCCATCGGCGGCAGCTTCTGGGAATTCGGCGAACCGGACTGGGAACACACGCGCTACCTGATGTTGTGGGGCGTGGCCGAAGACCACGATTCCAACCCGATCAAGCTCGGGCTCGGCAAGCTGAAGGCGCGCGGCGCCAAGATCGTCGCGGTCAATCCGGTGCGCAGCGGCTATGGCGCGATCGCCGACGAGTGGATCGGCATCCGCCCCGGCACCGACGGCCTGTTCGCGTTCGCGCTGATCCACGAATTGCTGGAAGCCGACCGCATCGACCTCGATTACCTGGTGCGTTACGCGAACGCGCACTGGCTGGTGATCGACCATCCCGGCGGCGCCGACGACGGCCTGTTCGCGCGCGACGCGGACGGGAATGCGTTGTGCGCTATCGCTCCTCCCCCTTCCCCGGAAGGGGGAGGTTGGGAGGGGGTTGGTGGAACAGGAAACACAACCCCACCCCAATCCTCCCCTTCTGCAGAAGGGGAGGGAGTGCGATTCGTGGATGCGAACGCCATCGGCATTTCGCCCGCCGTGGTCGGCGAGTACGTGTTGCCGGACGGAAGGAAAGCACGCCCCGTCTTCCAGCTGATCGTCGAGCGCTACCTCAATCCGCAGTATTCGCCGGACGCCGTCAGCGAGCGCTGCGGCATCCCCGCCGACACCATCCGCCGCATCGCCCGCGAACTCGCGGAGGCCGCGTTCGACAGCAAGCTCGAACTGCCGATCGCCTGGACCGACAGCTGGGGCCGCGAACACGCGACGATGGAAGGCCGGCCGGTGTCGATGCACGCGATGCGCGGGATCAGCGCGCACAGCAACGGCTTCCACACCTGCCGCGCGCTGCACCTGCTGCAGCTGCTGCTCGGCGCGGTGGACGCGCCGGGTTCGTTCCGCTACCAGCCGCCGTTCCCGAAACCGATCCCGCCCGCGAACCGGCCCGGCAAGGCGCGCAAGCCCGATGGCGTGCTGGATGCCGCGCCGCTCGGTTTCGTGCACGGGCCGGAAGACCTCGTCGTCGACGAAGCCGGCCAGCCGCGCCGCATCGACCATGCGTATTCGTGGGCGTATCCACTGTCCGCGCACGGGATGATGCACACCGTGATCCGCAACGCCTGGGCCGGCGATCCCTACAGGATCGACACCCTGCTGATGTTCATGGCCAACATGAGCTGGAACTCGGCGATGAACACCGGCGAGACCATGCGCTGGCTCACCGACAAGGACGAAGCCGGCAAGTACAGGATCCCGCGCATCATCTATTCCGATGCGTATGCCTCGGAGATGGTGGCCTACGCCGACCTGGTGTTGCCGGACACGACCTACCTCGAACGCTTCGACGCGATCAGCCTGCTGGATCGCCCGATCAGCGACGCCGACGCCGCCAGCGACGCGATCCGCCATCCGGTGTTCGATCCTGAAACGCAGCTCGACGAAGACGGCCGGCCACGCGACGTGCGCGGCTTCCAGTCGGCGCTGATCGACCTCGGCGCACGCATCGGCCTGCCCGGATTGGTGAACGAGGACGGCTCGCCGAAATACCGCGACTACGCGGATTACATCATTCGCCACGAACGCGCGCCCGGCGTCGGCCTGCTCGCCGGCTGGCGCGGCGAGGACGGCGCGCAGGAAGGCAAGGGCGCGCCGAACCCCGGGCAGCTGCAGCGCTACATCGAGCACGGCGGGTTCTGGCACGCGCCGATCCCCGAATCCGCGCGCTACTTCAAGATGGCCAACCGCGACTACCTGCGCTGGGCGCAAGGCTTCGGCTTCGTGCCGAACGATGCGCCGATCGTGCTGCAACTGTATTCGGAGGCGCTGCAGAAGTTCCGCCTCGCCGCGCAGGGCCACGGCGCGCAGCAGCCGCCCGCCGAACACCGCGAGCGCGTGGCGACCTATTTCGATCCGCTGCCGGTCTGGTACGAGCCGTTCGAACACGACCAGACCTCGCGCGAGGCCTTCCCGCTCAACGCGGTGACCCAGCGGCCGATGTTCATGTACCACGCCTGGGGCTCGCAGAACGCGTGGCTGCGGCAGATCACCGCGCGCAATTTCCTGTACCTGCATCCGCGGACGGGCGCGGCGCACGGCATCGCCGACGAGGACTGGGTCGAGGTGCGTTCGCACAACGGTTCGATCCGGGTGCAGGCCAAGTTCGCCGCCAACGTGCAGCCGGACACGGTCTGGACCTGGAACGCGATCGGCAAGCGCAAGCGCGCATGGCGCCTGGCCGCGGACGCTCCCGAAGGCGAAAAGGGCTTCCTGCTCAACCATTTGATCTCGGACCTGACCCCTCGCGGGGACTACGCCAACGCCGATCCGGTCACCGGGCAGGCGGCCTGGTTCGACCTGCGCGTGTCCATCCGCCCGGCGGCGGCAGGGCCGGCCGCGGGCAGCGAACCGCAGTTCCCGCCGCTGGAATTTCCCGAAGCGGGCGAACGCCCGCTACGCTATGGTGCGTGGATGCGCGGCCGGCGGGGTTGAAGCCCGGGCGCCCTCCCCGACCCCCACCGCACCACCGGAGAGCCAGTACCCATGGGATGGCAAGCTTGGGCGACCGTCGCCATCATCGTCGCGGCGGTGATCGCCTTCGCCAGCGAGAAAATCCGCATCGACCTGGTCGCGCTGCTGGTGCTGGCGCTGCTGGTGGTGCTGCACATCATCGGGCTGGACGACGCACTGAGCGGCTTCAGCAACGAGGCCACGATCACCGTGGCCGCGATGTTCGCGCTGAGCCTGGGCATCGAGCGCTCCGGCGCGCTGGAACCGCTGAGCCGCTGGCTGTCGCGGATCCGCAAGCCGTGGCTGCTGACCCTGGCGATGATGCTGACCATCGCGCCGCTGGGCGCGTTCGTGAAGAACATCGCGCTGGTCGCCACCTTCCTGCCGCTGGCGCTGCGCGTGTGCGCGCGCTCGGGCACCGCGCCGGCGCGGGTGCTGATGCCGATGGCGTACGCGGCGCAGATGGGCGGCGTGTGCACCCTGATCGGCACCTCGTCCAACCTGCTCACCGACACCCTCGCGCAGAAGCATGGCCTGCCGCCGTTCGGCGTGTTCGAATTCACCAAGCTCGGCGCGATCCTGGCCCTGGTCGGCATCGCCTACCTGCTGCTGGTCGGGCGCTGGCTGCTGCCGCAGAAATCCGACGCCAAATTGCCGGCCGAGCAAGACATCGGCAAGTACGTGGCCGAACTGCGCGTCGGCCGCGATTCGGCCGTGCGCGACAGGACCCTCGAGGAAGTCGGCCTGGGCGAGAAGTACGGCATCCATCCGCTGGAACTGCTGCGCGGCGAGGAACAGCTGTGGTCGCCGCGTTCGGAGAAGCTGCAGACCGGCGACGTGCTGCTGGTGCGCGGCGAATGGGAGAAGATCGAGGAATTCCGCAAGGTCGCGCGGCTCGAGCATGCACCCGAGCACCGCTACCTGCAGGAAGGCGACGACCCGCGGGTGCTGGTCGAGATCATGGTCGCGCCGGCGAGCCGCGCCATCGGCCGCAACCTGCCGGACCTGAACCTGCAGTGGCTGTACGACGCCAACGTGCTCGCCATCCACCGCCGCGGCCACGTCCTGCACAGCACCCTGAAGTCGGTGGACCTCGACCTCGGCGACGTGCTGCTGATGCTGATCGACGAGGACAAGGTGCCGCGCCTGCGCAGCGACGACCGCTTCATCGTGCTCAGCGCGCGCGAGGAAGCGCCCGCGACGCCGCGCAAGGCCTGGTACGCGGTCGGGATCATGGCGATGGTGGTCGTGGCCTCGGGCATGCACTGGCTGCCGATCCCGGCGGCGGCGATCTGCGGCGCGGTGGCGATGGCCTTCGCCGGCTGCTACGGGCGCCGCGACATCTACCAGTCGATGGACTGGAAGATCATCATCCTGCTCGGCGCGATCCTGCCGCTGGGCATCGCGATCGAGAAGACCGGCCTGGCCGACGCGGTGGTCTCCAGCAGCATGGGGCTGGTCGGCGACCACGGCCCATGGCTCGCGCTGCTGGTGGTGTACCTGCTCACCGCGCTGCTGACCGAACTGATGGGCCACAACCCCTCGGTGGTGCTGATGGTCGGCATCGCGGTGTCGATGGCGCATTCGGTGCACGCCGATCCGCGTCCGTTCGTGGTCGCGGTGGCGTTCGCGGCGGCGACGTCGTTCGCAACCCCGGTCGGCTATCCGACCAACACCATGGTGTATTACGCCGGCGGCTACCGCTTCACCGACTTCATGAAGGTCGGCATCCCGTTGATCGCGCTGTTCTGCGTGCTTTCGATGTGGTTGATCCCGCAGTTCTGGCCGTTCCATCCCTGACCCGTGGCGGCGGCGGGCGTATCATCCCGCCGCATGGACGCGCCGCTCGACTGGTACTTCGACTTCATCTCGCCGTTCGCCTACCTGCAGTGGCGACGGCTGCGCCGCGACCATCCCGATGTCGCGCTGGCGCCGAAGCCGCTGCTGTTCGCCGCGATCCTCGACCGCGTCGGCCAGCTCGGCCCCGCGGAAATCCCGCAGAAGCGGCGCCACACCTACCGCATCGTGCTGTGGCAGGCGCGCGAGGCCGGCATCCCGCTGGCGTTCCCGCCCGCGCATCCGTTCAACCCGCTGCCGGCGCTGCGCCTGTGCCTGGCCGCACCGGACCGCATCGCCGCGATCGACGCGATCTTCACCCACTTGTGGGAACACGGCCGTGCGGCCGACAGCGTCGAGGCGCTGGCCGGCGTCGCGGCATCGCTGGGCATCGACGACCCGGCCGCCGCGATCGCCCGCGACGAGGTGAAGCGCGAACTGCTGGCCAACGGCGAGGAGGCGCTGGCGCTCGGGGTGTTCGGCGTGCCGACGCTGCGCGTGCGCGACGAATTGTTCTGGGGCAACGACGCCACCGAACTGGCGCTGGCCTACGCGCGCGATCCCGGCGTGCTCGACGCCGAAATGCGCCGCGTCGACGCATTGCCCGAGGGCATCCGGCGGAAACGCCCCGCATGACCGCCCTGCCGCCGCCGTCGAAGAAGAAGCTCGGGCTGGTGATCGATCTCGACACCTGCGTCGGCTGCCACGCCTGCGCGACCAGTTGCAAGGAATGGAACGCCGGCGGCATCGCCGGGCCGCTGACCGACGAACGCCCCTACGGCAAGGATCCGCAGGGCGTGTGGTTCAACCGCGTGCACAGCTATGAAATCGAAGCGACCGGGGACCAGGGACCGGGGACCGGGGAAGCGCAGCCGGCGATGACGTTGCACTTTCCGCGCAGCTGCCTGCATTGCGAAACCCCGGCCTGCGTCACCGTGTGCCCGACCGGCGCCAGCTACAAGCGCGCCGAGGACGGCATCGTGCTGGTCGACGAGGACAAGTGCATCGGCTGCAAGCTGTGCAGCTGGGCCTGCCCCTACGGCGCGCGCGAGTACAGCGCGGTCGAGGGCGTGATGAAGAAATGCACGCTGTGCGTGGACCGCATCTACAACGACAAGCTCGACGAAATCGACCGCCAGCCGGCCTGCGTGCAGGCCTGCCCGACCCGCGCGCGCCATTTCGGCGACCTCGGCGATCCCCAATCGCAGGTGTCGAAACTGGTGGCCGAACGCGGCGGCGTGGCGTTGATGCCCGAACTCGGCTACGCGCCGACCAACCGCTACCTGCCGCCGCGCCCGCGCCGCGCCGGCGATGGCGTGCCCGCGGACAACGCGGAGCGAGCCGACGCCGGCAATTTCGCGCAACGCTGGCTCAACCGACTCATCCAACGCTAGGAACCGCCATGGCCGACGCCACTCCCGTCCTCGTCACCACCACCGACGGCTTCGAGGGCCGCCGCATCGTCGCGTACAAGGGCCTGGTCGGCGGCGACGCGATCCTCGGCGCGAACATGTTCCGCGATTTCTTCGCCGGCATCCGCGACATCCTCGGCGGGCGCTCGGGCAGCTACGAGAAGGTGCTGCGCAAGGCCAAGAACGAGGCCATCGGCGACATGATGGAACAGGCGCGCGAACTCGGCGCGAACGCGGTGGTCGGCATCGACCTCGATTACGAAACCATCCAGATCCAGGACGGCGGCTCGATGCTGATGGTGTCGGCCTCGGGCACCGCGGTGGTGGTCGAGTAAGCCGGCCGCATGAACCCCGCGCTTTCCGTCATCCTGTTCACCACCCTGTCCGGCACGGGCTACGGCCTGTGGCTGTGGCTGGGGTTGCGCATCGCGCTCGGCCCGCGCGCCTGGGACTTCGAACCGATCGGCTGGTTCTTCGCGCTGCTGCTCGGCGCGGCGCTGACCAGCATCGGCATCGTCGCCTCGCTCTGGCACCTGGGCAAGCCGCTGCGCGTGTGGCGCGCGTTCTCGCAATGGCGCACCTCGTGGATGTCGCGCGAGGGCGTGATGGCGGTCGCCACGCTCGCCGTCGCGGTGCTGATGGTCGCGCCGCTGCCGGTTCCGCACGAACTCGTGCTGCGCCCGCTCGCCGCGCTGCTCGCGCTGTGCGCGCTCGGCACGGTGTGCAGCACCGCGATGATCTACGCCTCGCTCAAACCCATTCCCGCGTGGCGGCAGCCGCTGGTGCTGCCGGGTTACATCGGCTTCGCGCTGCTCACCGGCGGCCTCGCCTTCGCCGCGCTGCCGCAACCGACGGAGGTGTTGCGCTTCGCACTGCCGGTCCTCGCCGTGCTCGCCATCGCGATGGCAATCCTGAAGCTCGTCTACTGGCGTTCGATCGACGCCTCGCCGCCGCCGCAGACCCGTGGCGACGCCATCGGCCTGCCGAACCGCAAGCCCTCGGTGTTCGAACGCCCGCATACCGAGGCGAATTACCTGACCAGGGAAATGGGCTTCGTCGTCGCGCGCAAACATGCGCGGAAGCTGCGGTTGTTCTCGCTGCTGCTGTTCGCCGCGGTTCCGGTCGTCTGCATCGTGCTGGCGATCGCGATGTCATCGCCGTGGCCGTGGCTGCTCATCGCCACGCTATCGGCGATCACCGGCACGTTCCTGGAACGCTGGCTGTTCTTCGCCCAGGCGAAGCATTTGGTGATGTTGTATTACTGAACGGGATCCAGCCATGTCGCCGACAAGCTGCCACGCATGGATCCTGCTGTCCGTTCCGGATCAAGCGGGGAGCCTCGACCAGGTGATCGGAATCGCGGATGCGATCAACCACGCCATTCCCACTCGTCGGGAACTACAAGACAGTCTCGGATTCCTGCGTGCGGCTGGACTCATCGCCAAAACTGCAAGTGGATTTTGCTTGACAGATTCGGGTCGGTCTTTTTTGGCCCATGCGCGCAACCCGCCGAATGATTCGATCTTCGATACTTGGAATCGCTTGGAGACCGAGCTTTCTCGCATCCAGACTGTATCTTTCGAGCCGGAAAGTATTTCGGAATCTGAATTCACTGAAGCCTTCGACGCATACAAGGCTTGGTTTGAGGACGAATATCGAAAATTTCAGTCTCGAGAAGAGACCTAGCCGAGTTCGCATTATCGGTCGCGGCTGAAGGCCGCTCCTACAAGTGACGTAGCCCGGGTAAGGCCGCAGGCCGCACCCGGGAACGGGTTTCGCGTTCATTTCCCGGGTGCGCTTCGCTTACCCGGGCTACGACATCGGCTCGATGAGAACGCTCGCCGCTGAAGCCGCTCCTGCAAGAGCCGGCAACCAATGCTTTTGTAGAGCGGATCTTGCTCCGCTCATGCATCCGAGCCGAGCAAGCTCGGCTCTACACGTGCGCGCCATCGCGGTCGAGCCCGCTCTTACAGGAGCAAACGCGCTGGTTTTTGTAGGAGCGCGCTGGAGCGCGACCGGATCCTGCGCACGAGCCGAGCAAGCTCGGCTCTACAGGGCGAAATGCCATCGCGGCTGTCGCTTTTAACAGCCGAACGGCTGTTAACCCGCTCCCACAGGAAGCGACGGCTACAACGCCGCGTCGATCAACCCGCGCGCGCCCTGCGCCAGCAGCGCTTCCGCGACTTCCAGGCCGAGGCATTCGGGCGCGTCGCCGCGGCCCTGCGCTTCGGCGCGGACCATGCGGCCGTCGGCGGCGGAACCGACCAGCCCGGACAGCGACAGGTGCTCGCCATCCAGCCGCGCGAACGCCGCGACCGGCACGTGGCAACTGCCGTGCAACGCGCGGTTCATCGCGCGCTCGGCCTCGACCCGGACCCGCGTGTCGGCATGGTCCAGCACCGCGAGCAGCCCGCGCAGCGATGCGTCGCCTTCGCGGCATTCGATCGCGATCGCGCCCTGCGCCGGCGCCGGCAACCACTGCGGCGCGTCGAGCCGCGCGCGGATGCGGTGTTCGAACCCCAGCCGAATCAGGCCCGCGCAGGCGAGGACGATGGCGTCGTATTCGCCGCCGTCGAGCTTCCCCAGGCGCGTGCCGACGTTGCCGCGCAGGTCGCGCAGCTCGAGGTCGGGGCGCAGCGCGCGCAGTTGCGCCTGCCGCCGCAGCGAGGAAGTTCCGACGCGCGCGCCCGGCGGCAATGCGTCGATGTTCGCGAAGGCGTTCGACACGAAGGCATCGGCGGGATCCTCGCGCTCGAGGATCGCCGGCAGGGCGAACCCCGGCTCGAGTTCCATCGGCACGTCCTTGAGCGAATGCACCGCGCAATCGGACTCGCCGCGCTGCATCGACAGTTCCAGTTCCTTGAGGAACAGGCCCTTGCCGCCGATCGCCGCGAGCGAGCGGTCCAGCACCTCGTCGCCGCGGGTGCTCATCGGCACCAGTTCGACCGCCAGCCCGGGATGCGCGGCGCGCAGCCGCGCGGCGACGTGTTCGCTCTGCCACAGCGCGAGCGGGCTCTTGCGGGTGGCGATGCGGAGAAGATCCATGCGCGGATTATCGCTTTTCACCCCTCCCCTTGCGCGCAGCGCAGGGGGAGGTTGGGAGGGGGTTGCTTCGGAATGGAAAAACCACCCCTCCCCAGCCCTCCCCTTCGCTACGCGAAAGGGAGGGAGTGATTCACAGATGCCTCACCGTCTCCCGTAGCGCCGACACGCAGCGGCGGCTGACTTCCAGCGGCGCCTGGCCGTGGCGCAGCACCGCCTGCACGTGGCCGTCGGGGGCGCGCTTGAGTTCGACGATCTCGTGCCGGGCCACGAGGCAGTTGCGGTGGATGCGCACGAAGCGTTCGCCGAATTCCTCCTCCAGCGACTTCAGCGATTCCTCGATCAAATCCTCGCCGCGGGCGTGGTGCACGACGACGTACTTTTCCTCGGCCTGCAGGTAGTGCACGTCCTCGATCGGGATCAGGCGCAGGCTGCCGCGGATGCGCGCGCACAGGTGCGTGCGCCGCTGGCCGGAGGCGGAGACGCCGTGCTCGCGGCCGGCGGCAAAGGTGCGCACGCGCTCCAGCGCGGCGGCGAGGCGCTCGGAACGCACCGGCTTGACCAGGTAATCGATGGCCTGCGCGTCGAACGCGGATAGCGCATGCGCGTCGTAGGCGGTGCAGAACACCACCGCCGGGCGCGGTTCGAACGCGGCGAGGTGGCGCGCGGCCTCGAGCCCGTCGATGCCGGGCATGGCGATGTCGAGCAGGACCAGGTCGGGCTTGAGGTCGGCGCAGGCGTGCAGCGCGGCCTCGCCGTCCGCGGCTTCGGCCACCACCTCGGTGCCCGGCTGCTCGGCGAGCAGCGCGCGCAGTCGGTCGCGCGCCAGCGGTTCGTCGTCGGCGATCACCACCCTCATGCAGCCGCGATCCTCATCCCGCCGCATCCCCCTTGCGCACCGGCAAGCGCAGTTCGGCCCGATAGTAGCCCGCGTCCGCGGCCGCGGTCATCCGCGCCTCCGGCCCGAACGCGTACGCAAGCCGGTGGCCGATGCTGCGCAAGGCGTGGCCGTTGCCGCCGGAACCGCCCGCCTGCTTTTCCGGCGCGGGATTGGACACCGTGATGCGCAGCAGGTCCGCATCCTGCGCGAGGCGGATGTCGATGCGCCCGCCGCCGGGCAGGCGCGAGATGCCGTGCAACACCGCGTTTTCCACCAGCGGTTGCAGCACCAGCCGCGGCATCGGCAACCGCCACGGCAGCGGTTCGACGCGTTCCCACGCCACCTGCAGCCGCGAACCGAGCCGCAACGCCTCGATCGCGAGGTAGCGTTCGGCCAGTTCCACCTCCTCCTGCAGGCTGGATTCGCCGCCGGCGCCGAGCGCGGCGCGGAACAGGTCGGACAGGTCCAGCAGCGCGCGTTCGGCCACCGGCGGATCGCTGCGCATCAGTCCGGCGATGGCGTTGAGGCTGTTGAACAGGAAGTGCGGCTTGATCCGCGCCTGCAGCGCGTCGGCTTCGGCGCGCGCGCTGGCGCTGACCTGCGCCTGCCAGCCTTCGAGCACGTACAGGTAGCGCAGCACCACCGCGGTCATCAGCGCCGCGATGGTGGCGCTTCCGATCACGAAGTGCCGCAGCACCACGTCTGCCGGCACCAGGCCGTAACCCAGCGCGTGGTCGAGCCGGAACACCGTGGCCGCTCCGACCGCGGCGATGATGGTCGCGCCGACGACGGCCACCGCCGCGCCCACCGCGACCGGCAGCCGCGACACCCACCGCCGCGACGCGCACAGCAGTGCGGCGATGGTCAGCGCCAGCCACAACGCGAACCCGCTGGCCGACGCGAAGCGGCCGAAGTCGGAGCGCGCGCTGTCGTCGGGCGAGAGCACCAGCACCAACACTACGAGTTCGGCGACGACGAACATCATCGCCAGCCGCGGCAGGCGGCACAGGTCGGGCATCCAGCCGTCGGCGCGCGGGTCGGCCATGCCTCAGCCCGCGCCGGCGGCGAAACGCGCCGCCATCCAGTCGCCGAGGTCGCGGATTTCCTCGGCGCAGACCTGGTGCGCCATCGGATACGCGCGCCATTCCACGCGCATGCCGTCGGCCTGCAGGGCCTGCGCGCTGGCCTGCCCGGCGAACACCGGCACCACCGGGTCGAAGGTGCCGTGGGCCATGAACACCGGTTGCGCGCGCGCGGCCGCGGTCGCCTGCGGCGCGTCCGGCCCGCCGAGGCCGGGCAAATACGTCGACAGCGCGACCAGGCCCGCGAGCGGTTCCGTGCGCGCCAGTCCCGCGGACAGCGCGACCGCGCCGCCCTGCGAGAAACCCGCGAGCAGGGTGCGCGATGCGGGAACCCCGCGTTCGCTTTCGCGCGCGAGCAGCGCCTCGACCTGCGCCACCGATGCGCGCACGCCATGCAGGTCGGCGCGATTGCGCAGGTCGGCCTCGACGATGTCGTACCAGGCGCGCATGCGCATGCCGCCGTTGATCGTCACCGCGCGCGCCGGCGCATGCGGGAACACGAAGCGGATCGGCGGCCAGTCGCGGCGCACGAGTTCGGGCAGGATCGGCACGAAGTCGTTGCCGTCGGCGCCGAGCCCGTGCAGCCAGACCACGCTCCAGCGCGGATCGCGCCCGGTTTCGCGTTCGACCGACTCCAGCAATGGCGTGGCGCTCATGTCTCCTCCCCGTCGCGCCGGCGCAGCTTGCCCGGGCCGATGCCTTCGATGCGCTTGAAGAAGCGGCGGAACGCGGCTTCGCTCTTGTATCCGGTCATTTCCGCGATGCGCGCGACCGAGAAGCGCCGGTCCTTGAGCAGGCGCCGCGCCTCGGTGGCGCGCCAGTGCGCGAGGTACTGGATCGGCGGCATGCCGACGGTGGCCGCGAACAGTTCCGCGAACGCGGTGCGCGACATGCCCGCTTCGCGCGCCATCGCCTGGATCGTCCAGTCCTCGCCCGGGCGTTCGTGCACCGCCGACAGCGCGCGCGACAGGCGCGCGTCGGTGAGCGCGGCGAGCAGCCCGCGCGGGTGTTCGGCCCGGCGCACGTATTCGCACACGGCCATGGTGAACAGCGAATCGGCCAGCTTGTTCTGCACCAGTTGCCGGCCCCAGCGGCGGTCGCGGCTGGTTTCGGTGAGCATCGCCGCGAGCCGGCGGAAGTTCTCGCTGCTGTCTTCCGAGCGCACCACGAAGTACGGCGGCAGCGCGCTGAAGATCGGGTTGCCGGCGCCGGTGACGAATTCCAGTTCGCCGCACAGCATCGCGGTGTCGTCGCGTTCGCCCTCGCCCGGCAGGTGCGCGTCGGGCGTGGACGAAAGCAGGTGGCGCACGCCGGCGGGGAACACGATCAGGTCGCCTTCGCGCAGGTGCACCGGCGTTTCCAGCGCCGCGCCGCTCACCCAGCATTCGCCCAGGGTCAGCAGGTGGAACTGGCCGTGCCGGGTCGCCGGTTCCTGGTCGTACCAGGTGCCGCAATAGCGCACGTCGGCGGTGATCTCCACGCGCATGCGGTAGGCGCCGAGCACCGTTTCCAGCACGCGGTCGCGGTCGTCGTCGTCGAGTGCCGCGGGATCGGGGATGGACGCCTGCATGCCCGCATCCTAAGTCGCCGGCCGGGGCGAGGCCATGACCCCGCGTCCGGGTTTGCATGCGCAAGCGTCCGGGCGGCGCGGCCGCGGGCCCGGCGGCGGACGCGGGGGCATATCGCGGGGACGCGCGGGGATACCGCCGCGCCGCGCTTGGGTGTGCAATGCGCATCGCCGCGGTTGCGGCGCATTCCATCCCCTTCCAAGGACCTTCCGATGAACGCCTCCAGCAAGACCACTGCCGGCATGTCCGCCGCCATCGCCGCCGCCGCGCTGTTCCTGGCCGCGCCCATGGCCCAGGCCGGGCCGTCCGCCGCCGCCGGCAAGGCGCCGATGGGCCACTGCATGGGCGCGAACGCCTGCAAGGGCCAGAGCGCGTGCATGACCGCCGGCAACGCCTGCAAGGGCCAGAGCGCGTGCAAGACCCTCGCCCATTCCTGCAAGGGCCAGAACGCGTGCAAGAGCGCGGGCAACGCCTGCAAGGGCCAGAACGCGTGCAAGGGCCAGGGCTTCACCGAGACCACCGCCGCGCAATGCGCCCCGGCCGGCGGCCACTTCGAAGCCGCGAACTGACGCGCCACCCGGCGCCCGCACCCCACGGCGGGCGCCGCTTCCTTCGCATTCGACGATCACGCCATGAATCGCACGCTCCACGGTTTCGGACTCGGCCTGCGCCCGCAGCACTACGCCGCGCTGCTGGGCGGGGACGACGACGCCGTCGACTGGCTCGAGATCGTCAGCGAGAACTTCCTCGTCGACGGCGGCCGCCCGCTGGCGATGCTCGACCGTTTCGCCGAACGCTGGCCGCTGGCGATGCACGGCGTCGCGCTCGACATCGGCGGCAGCGACCCGCTCGACCGCGACTACCTGCGCGCGCTGGCCAAGCTCGCGAAGCGCGTGCGGCCCGCAATCGTCTCCGACCACCTGTGCTGGAGCCGCCACCGCGGCGTGCAGCTGCACGACCTGCTGCCGCTGCCGCAGACCGGCGAGGCCGTGCGCCACGTCGCCGCGCGCGTTGGCGCGGTGCAGGACGCGCTGGGCATGCGCCTCGCGCTGGAGAACGTGTCCAGCTACCTGCGCTTCGCCGGCGACGAAATGGACGAAGCCGCGTTCCTCTGCGCGATCGCGGCCGAAAGCGGCTGCGCGTTGCTGCTGGACGTCAACAACGTCTACGTCAACGCGCACAACCACGGCTTCGACGCCTTCGCCTTCCTCGACACCCTCCCGCGCGAGGCGGTCGCGCAGATCCACCTCGCCGGGCACAGCGTCGACGCGCTCGGCAGCGGCCTGCTGATCGACACCCACGACGCGCCGGTGTGCGAAGGCGTGTGGACGCTGTACGCGCACGCGCTGCGCCGCTTCGGCGCGGTGCCGAGCATGATCGAACGCGACGACCACATTCCGCCGCTGGCCGAAGCGCTGGCCGAACTCGATCGCGCGCGCGCCATCGCCGCCGACGCCTTGCTGGAGCGCGCGGCATGAACGCGCTGTCCGCGGCCCTCGACGGCCTGCAGGACCGCATCCTGCGCGGCGACGGCGCGATCTTCGCGCGCGTGCGCGGCGCCGACGCCGGGCAACGCCTGCGCATCTACGCCGACGCCTACCGCCTGCGCCTGGCCGAGGTGCTGGGCAACGATTTCCCCGCGACCCGCGAGGCGCTGGGCGAAGACGCGTTCGAAGGCGTGGCCGAACGCTACCTGCGCGCGCATCCCTCGACGCGACCCTCGGTGCGCCACTTCGGTTCCGCCTTCGCCGACTGGCTCGAAGCGCAGGCCGACGCGCCGTCCGGGCTGCACGAGCTCGCGCGCTTCGAATGGCTGCTGGCCGCGGCGTTCGACGCGGAAGACGCGCGCGCGCTCGAGGCCGACGCCGTCGCCGCGCTCGCACCGGAGTCTTGGCCGCGGCTGCGGCTGCGCCTGCATCCGGCGACGCGGCTGCTCGACACCGCGCGGCTCGCGGCCGTCGCGGGCGCGCCGGCATGCATCGACGTCGATGCGCCCACGCGCTGGCTGCTGTGGCGCGACGCCGACGGCGACGTGCAATGGCGCCAGCTCGAGGACGACGAGGCCGAGGCCCTGCATGCGGCGGCGGCGGACGCCGACTTCGGCGCCGTTTGCGAATTGCTCGCCGCGCGCCATGGCGACGCGGGTCCGCTGCGCGCCGCCAGCCTGCTCAAGCGCTGGCTCGCCGACGGCCTGCTCGCCGCCGCCGACTCCCTCCACATCGACTGAGAACGCCGTCATGCAACGCTGCGCCACCTATGCCCGGACCCGCCCCGCGTCGCCTGCGACCGACGCCACCGCACGCCCCGCGGCCCTGGCCGCATGGCTGCTGCGCCTGCGCGACGCGGCGATGCGCATCGAATGGCTCGGCCCGCTGCTGCTGCGCCTGGTGTTCGGCTATTTCTGGCTGGAAACCGGCTGGGCCAAGCTGCACAACCTCGATTTCTTCACCCAGCGCTTCGTCGAATGGGGCATTCCGTGGCCGCACCTGTCCGCGACCGTGTCCGGCGCGACCGACCTGGTCGGCGGCGCGCTGCTGATGCTCGGCCTGGGCACGCGGCTGGCGGCGATCCCGATGATCGTCAACATGCTGGTCGCGCTCGCGGTGGTGGTGCTGCCGGGCATTTCCACCCTCGACGAATTCGTCGAACTCGACGAAGTGCTGTACGTCGCGGTGCTGTTCTGGCTGCTGCTCGCCGGCCCCGGCAAGGCCAGCCTCGATCACCTGGTCGCGCGGCGCACGCTCACCAGGTCCTGGAAACACTGAGCACCCAGCCGCCGTCGCCCGCGTCCCGGTCGAGTTCCCCCGCGAGGTAACCGCCGCGGCCGATGGTGGCCACGCGCTGCAGCGAGAGGTTGGCCGCGCCCCAGCTCATGCCGATGCCGAGGCGGGCGTCGTAGTAGACGCGATCGATGTCCGGCGCCGGGTCGCCGCTGCGCCAGCCCGCGCCGACGTGGCCGACCAGGACGAAACGCTCGCCCAGCGGCCGGTTCGCATTGAAGTCCGCGTAGGCCGCGGGCCCGTAATCGCCGAGCTGCAGGGGTTCGTAGTGCAGCCGCGCGTTCCAGCGGTCGGACGCGAGGCCCAGGTACAACTCGCGGTAATCCTCGCCATGGTCGCTGGTGAAGGCCACGTACTGGATGCCGGCCTCCCAACTGCGGCCGCTGCGCAACCGCCATGCGCGGCCGAGGTAGGAAATCGCCTGCACGCCATCGCGTGCGCCGATGCGGGTGGTGGCGGCGAACACGCCCGCGTACCAACCATTGTCGCGATCCCACACCAACCCCGCCTGCAGCCCCGGCTCGCCGTCGCTCAGCGACAGGCCGCGATAGCGGTAATCCGAAACGATGCCGAAACTGTTTTCAGCGCGCGCATCCGCGCAGGCGCAGGCCGCGATCGACAACAGCAGGCCGGTCAGCGGGGCGAATCGAGGCAAGATCGATCCTCATCGGCGCGCCCCTCGCCCGGACGCATCGCCCGGCGCGCAGCCGCAGGCGCAACGGCCCGCGACGCGCTCCACGATGCGGCAGGCATCCACGCCGGCGGGTCGCTGTGCCGGCAAGCCTAGCGCAGGGTCGGGCGCGAAGGCCATGCGGATGCCTTGCGCATCCGTTCGCGGCGCGAGCTGGCGCAGCAGCGCGACCAGGCCGCTCACCTGCGCGGTGGCGAAGGAACTGCCCGAGACCAGGTTCCAGCCGCCGCCTGGCACCGGCGCGGGGATGCCGCGGTCGGGAACCCGCACGATCGCCTCCGGCAGCCGCCGCGGATCGTCGGTGCCGGTGACCGCGAGCACGCCGGGATGGTTCGCGGGGAAGCCCGCGTCCTGCGCCTCCCGGTCGACCGCGCCGACCACGACCGCGCCGCGCTGCAGCGCCACGTCGATCAGCCGCCCGAGCAGGCGGTCGGGCGGACCGGTGAGGCTGAGGTTGATCACCTTCGCGCCCGCGTCGAGCGCGAACTGCAGCGCCTTGGCGAGCCCGAACGTGTCGCAATCGGCCGCGCCCGCGCTCCCGGCCTGCGCGCAGGCGCGCAGTGCGAGCAGCGCGGCGCCCGGCGCGATGCCGACGATGCCGGCGCCGTTGTCGGGCCTGGCCACGATGATGCCGCCGACCGAGGTGCCGTGCGCTTCGGCGCGATACGGCTGTCCTTCGACGAAATTGCGCACCGCGATGTCCTGCCCGCGCAAATCCGGATGGCTTTCGTCCAGGCCGCTGTCGATCGCGGCGACCAGCACGCCGCGTCCGGTCGCCACGCGATGCAGTTCGCGCAGGCGCCAGTCGCGCATCGCCGGCTGCGCCGGCGACAGCGGATCGTCCGAGCGGTCCGCGAGCACGCGGAAGCGCTGCACGAACTGCGCCGATTCCACCCTGGGGTCGGCGAGCAGGCGCGGCAGTTCGCGCACGCCCGCCTCGACCGTCGGCGCCTCGAGCACGAAGCAATCCACGCCCAGCGCCGGCATCGGCCAACCCTCGACCAGCCGCAGGCCGTGCCCGTCCGCGAGCTGCAGCGCGAGCCGCCGCCGCGACTGCGCGTCGGGCTGGTTGCGGTATCCGCCGACGTAGGCGAGGTCGGGGCGGAAATGCGCCGGCGGAATGCGCAGCATCATCAGGATCCGGCGATCGCCGGGCGGCTGCGCCTGCGTGGCCGGCGCCTGCAGCGCCTGTGCATGCGCCGACGCGAACACGATGCAGGCGCAGGCGAACGCGAGCGCCAGCAGCCACGGCCACGCCGAGCGAACGCCGCGGATCATCGGCGCGATCCGGAATCCAGGGTTTCGACCATCTGCACCCCGGGCGCGGCCCGCAACGCATCGCGCGAAGCGGATGCGCGCTTCGCATCCACCGCGACCACGTACGCGCCCACGTCGCTGGGACCATCGACGATCCGCGCCCCGCTCGCGCGCAACAGGCGCCGGGTCTGCGCCTGGTCGACATCCGGCGCCAGCACCAGCAACAACGTCGCTTCGCTCGGCGCCGCTACCCCGGCGAACGCGCCGTTGCCCAGCGTGCGGTACGGCCGCGGCGCCGGGTCGCGCGCCGGCCAGGCCAGCGCGACCGCCACCAGCAACGCGGCCTGCACGCACGCGGCGGCGCGCAACCACGCCGGCGCCTCGCCCCAGCCCGCGCGCAATCGGCGCCACGACCAGCGCGGCGGATCCGCCGGCGCAGGCCCGGCCCCGGCTTCGATCCGCGCGCGCAGGCGCGCGAATGCCGGCGGCGTGCCCTCGTCTTCGCGCAGGCAGGCCTCCTGCACGATGCGCAACGCATCGAGTTCGGAACGGCAGCGCGCGCAGTCGCGCACGTGCCCGTCCACGAACGCGCATTCGTCCGCGTCCAGCGTGCCGTTCAACCGCCACGGCAACAGCCGCAACGCCTCGTGGTGCGGGTCGCCCGCGAATTGCAGCAACTTCCCGCTCATATCGCCTCCTCGCGCGGCTCAAGCAAGGCGCGCAGCCGCTTGCGCGCGTAGAACATCCGGGTCTTCACGGTATCCACCGGGCAATCCATCACCTCGGCCACGTCGCGGCAGCTGTAGCCGAGGAAATACGTCATCTCGATCACCGCGCGATGCTCGGCCGACAGTTCGTCCAGCGCCCGCCCGATGCGGTCGCGCCGTTGTTGCTGCTGGACCAGTTCGCCCGGATCCGCGCCGTCCTCCGCCACGTCCTCGCCCGCGTGCGGCGCGGCGACCGGTTGCGCCTGGCGCAAGGCCTTCAGCGCCTGGCGGTAGGCGATGCCGAAGATCCAGGTGGACACCTTGCCGGTCGGGACGAAGGTATGGGCGCGGCGCCAGACCACCATCATCGTGTCGTCGAGCACTTCCTCCACCATCCACGATTGCCGCGTCATGCGCTGCAGGAAGCGGGTCAGGCGCGGCTGGTAGCGGTGGTAGAGCGCCTTGAAGCTGTCCATGCGCGCGGCGGCGACACCGGCCATCAGCGCGATTTCGTCGTCCTCCGCACCGGCTGGCGGCCCCGGCCGGCGCTCGGCTTGCCCTTCGCTCATCCGCAGTTCTCCGCATTGCACGAGGGTGCATACCGGTTGCGCGCGATCGGGTTCGATCGCAGGCGCGGATTCGATGATGAACCGTTCCACCCGGCCGCGGTATGTACGCCCGTCCGACAACACGTCAGGACCCGTCCGGATCACCGGCCGCCCTTCCCCCGCGCCATCGAGGAGCACCCATGAACGCCAGCATCCTGTCCGTCGCCCTGTCCCTGTCCGTGCTCGTGGCCGCCGCGTTGCCGGCACCGGCCGACGCCGCCGCGAGCCTGCGGGTCCGCTGCGAGACCAGGGCCAGCCCGGCCCGCTCCAAGATCTCGGTGGACGCGAGCAATGTCCTCCCGGACGCGATGTACAGCGCGCGGGTCATTTCCGGCAATTCGACCAAGACCTCCGCGCCGCGCACCGCCACCGGGGTCGAGGTGGAATTCGATTTCGACAGCAACCCCGCGGACATCCGCAAGGGCGCGACCGCGATTCCTGCCACCTACATCAAGGGCAACACCGTGCGCGCGCTGCTGCTCAACGCCAGCGGCCAGGTCGTGGCCGGGCCGACCAGCGTGAGCTGCAAGGCCGGTTGATCCGCCTCCGTCCCCTCTCCCACGGCAGCGCCTGCGCGCTGCGCGATGCCGGCCCTGGCGCCTCGCGCCGGGACCGGCCTCCGGGGGCGCAAGGCCCCGGCTCCCACCCCCCGGGCCGGGGCCTTGTTCTGTCCGCGATCCGGTCGCGCGCGACGGCGGCGCTGCTGGGCGTCGAATGCCGCACGCATGCAATCAACGCGACGTGATGGTGGTGGAGGCAGTCACGAGCGATCCCGTCTCTGCCCCACTTTTCCCAGTTTCAGGGAAATTTTCAGCGAATCCTAGGCCCCTCCAGAAGCCATAGGCGAGAGATGCCCAGGAACGGCAGGCGTATCGGAGCCCAAGCGATCAAGATTTCCCTTCGCCTAACAGGGAAGGCATCAGGGAACGCAGACCCTAATTCAGTTCCCAGATGCGTACCTCGCCCAAATATCGGGCACTCTTGCAGCACCTTTTCGTAGATCATTCGATCCACCAAGTTGCCGCCCATCCAGTGTCTATTGGGCTCTGATTTTTGTCAGGGTTCCCTCCATTCCCGTCGAGGCGAACTCAAAGTCGACCTGCTCACCGACCTTCAGTCCACTGATATCGACGCTCCCAGCCTTAAAGGTCATGGTCATTGCCGGCCACTTCAGCGCCTCGACGGGACCGTGCGCAATCGTGACGGTCTTTGCAGCGGCATCGACAGCTTCAATCGTGCCGCTGGCGGAGGCGGTGGTGGCCGCCTTCTCAGGCGCTTCGGGCATGGGCATCGTCGCAGCCGGCTCAGGAGTCGTTGCTGGTGTGCTCGACTGCGTCGCTACCGGCGCGCTCGAATCACCGGAGGGTGAAGAACAGGCGGTGAGCAGTGCAAACATGATGGTGGCGGGCACAAGCATCTTCATGAGGTTTACTCCTTCGTTGAATTGGTGGCTTGGATCATCAAGCTTGTCGACGACATAGATGGGAATCCGTCGCGAGCTTGGCGGGATCTGGTGAGACGGTGTCGCTGCAGTAATCGGTACGCAGCCGGAATCACGAGCATCGAGAGCAGTGGCGCGGTGAGCATGCCTCCGACCATCGGGGCAGCGATGCGCTGCATGACTTCCGAGCCGGCACCGCTGCCAAACAGGATCGGGAGCAGACCGGCCAGGATCACGGCGACGGTCATCGCCTTGGGCCTGACGCGCTGCACCGCACCTTCGCGGATCGCGGTATCGAGTTCGGCTTCACCAGCATCAGGGTTGGCCGCGAGCTGTTGCTCCCAGGCATGACGCAGGTACAGCAGCATGATGATGCCGAACTCGGCGGCGACGCCGCCCAACGCGATGAAACCGATCAGGGTGGCGACCGAGACCGCATGGCCCATCACCCAGATCAGCCACAAACCGCCGACCAGTGCGAGCGGCAGGCTGAGCATGATGATCGTGGCTTCCGATGCGCGTCGAAACACGAGATAGATCAGACCAAAGATGATCGCCAGCGTCATAGGCACCACCAAACGCAAGCGCTCACTGGCGCGCTTGAGGTACTCGTACTGTCCCGACCAGCTCAAGGCGTAGCCCGTCGGCATCGCGACTTGCTTGGCGACGGCGCGTTGCAGGTCGGCCACTACCGAGCCCAGATCGCGGCCTGCCACATCGACGTACACATAGTTGCTCAGCCGGGCGTTCTCGCTGCGCAACATCGGCGGTCCTTCGCTGAAGCCGAGCTCGGCCACCTGCCCCAACGTGAGTTGCGCGCCGTTCGGGGCGAGCAGGGGCAGCTGCGCAAGTGCCGCCGGAGAATCACGCATTGTCCGTGGA
Source organism: Thermomonas sp. (assembly GCA_044226035.1). Classification (GTDB taxonomy): domain Bacteria; phylum Pseudomonadota; class Gammaproteobacteria; order Xanthomonadales; family Xanthomonadaceae; genus Pseudoluteimonas. Next base: position 29,200 of record JBGAHT010000032.1, read on the forward strand.
TAACGCACCACCACCGGGTAACGCTCGCGGCCCTGGATCGTTTCTGCCACCGGCTGGCCGCCGACCACTGTTGCGATCAAGCGCTGTATGTCGGCCTGGCTCAGCCCGTAGCGGACGGCCACGTCCGGCTTCACTTTCACATCGAGGTAGCGTCCCCCGGCGATGCGTTCGGCCAGCGCCGTGCTCACACCCGGTACGGTGCGCGCAACCTGCTCAATGCGATCGCTCAACTGCGCCAGCACTGCAATGTCGGGCCCGGAGACCTTGATGCCGATCGGGCTCTTGATACCGGTGGCGAGCATGTCGATGCGGTTGCGGATTGGCGGCACGAACAGGTTCGTCAGTCCGGGCACCTTGACCGCGCGGTTCAGTTCCTCACGCAGCTTCTCCGGCGTCATGCCCGGCCGCCACTGATTGCGTGGCTTGAAGGTGATCGTGGTCTCGAACATCTCCAGCGGGGCCGGATCGGTGGCAGTCTCTGCCCTGCCCGCCTTGCCGAACACGTGATCCACTTCAGGTACGGTCTTGAGCATGCGATCGGTGAGTTGCAACAGCTGGCTCGCCTTGCCCGCCGAGAGCCCTGGTAGCGCGGTAGGCATGTACAGCAACGTGCCCTCCTCCAGCGGCGGCATGAACTCGCTACCCAGGCGCAACAACGGGATCAGGCTCAGCAACAGCACGACACCGGCCGAAGCCAACGTGAGCTTCGGAAAACGCAGGACGGCATCTAGTACCGGTCGATACAAGGCGATCAGGGCGCGGTTGATCGGATTGTCCTTTTCCGCGCGGATGTGACCGCGGATCAGATAGCCCATCAACACCGGAATCAAGGTGATGGACAGGCCTGCGGCGGCGGCCATGGCGTAGGTCTTGGTGTAGGCCAGCGGCGAGAACAACCGTCCTTCCTGCGCCTGCAGGGCGAACACCGGCACGAACGAGAGCGTGATCACCAACAGGCTGACGAACAGCGCCGGGCCAACTTCGCTCGCGGATTCCGCGATCAGCTCCCAGCGTTCGTTCCCCTCTGGTTCACGTCCCTGCGTCTCTCGGAATTTCTCAAGATGCTTGTGCGTGTTCTCGATCATCACCACCGCGGCATCGACCATCGCGCCGATGGCGATCGCGATGCCACCTAGCGACAGCAGGTTCGCAGTGATGCCTTGATATCGCATCACGATGAACGCGGCGAACACCCCCAAGGGCAAGGTGATCACTGCCACGAGCGAGGAACGTACGTGCCACAGGAACAGCGCGCACACCAGCGCGACGACAAGGAACTCCTCGCCGAGCTTGTGGGTGAGATTGCGCACGGCATCGAGGATCAGTCCGGAACGGTCGTAGGTCGGTACGATTTCGACGCCTGGCGGAAGACTTGTCTTCAGTTCGGCCAACTTCGCCTTGACCGCTTCGATGGCGGCCAACGCGTTCTTGCCCGAGCGCAGGATCACCACGCCGCCGGCCACCTCTCCCTCCCCGTCGAGCTCGGTAATGCCGCGCCGCAGGGTCGGCCCGCGCTGCACCGTCGCCACGTCTTGCAACAGCACCGGCACACCATCCGCGCCGGTCATCACCGGCACGTGCTCGAAGTCCTCGCGCGAACGCAGGTAGCCTTCGCTGCGCACCATGAATTCGGCTTCGCCCTGCTCGATCACCGAGCCGCCGGTCGCGCCGTTCGCGGTCTGGATCGCATCGACCAGGCGATCGATGGTGATGCCGCGCGCCGCCAGTGCCTGCGGATCCGGCACGATCTGCCACGCTTGCACCATGCCTCCAACGCTGGCGACTTCGGCCACGTCGGGCACGGTCTTGAGGTCGTAACGTAGGAACCAGTCCTGCAAGGCGCGCAGTTGGCCCAAGTCGTGCCGGCCAGTGCGATCGACCAGCGCATATTCGTAAATCCAGCCGAGGCCGGTCGCATCCGGCCCGAGCGATGGGTTGACCTGCGCCGGCAGGCGATCACGCACCTGGCTCAAATACTCCAGCACGCGCGAACGCGCCCAGTACAAGTCGGTCTTGTCGTCGAACAGCACGTAGACGAAGGAGTCGCCAAAGAACGAGAACCCGCGTACCGCCTTGACGCCGGGCACCGACAGCATCGTCGTCGTCAGCGGATAGGTGACCTGGTCCTCGACGATGTGAGGCGTTTGCCCCGGCCACTCGGTGCGAATGATGACCTGGGTGTCGGAGAGATCGGGAAGCGCATCGAGTGGTGTGTGCATCACCGACCAGACACCGGCCACCGCCAATGCGATGGCGGCGACCAGAACCCAAACGCGATGGGCAATCGAAGCACGGATGATGCGCGCGATCATGGCCGCGGCTCCGGCATGCCGGGCATCGTGTCGGCGGGCATGGCGGGTTCCGCAGTGGGCGCATCGGTTGTGCCTGCATCCAGACGTTCCAGCGCTCCGGAAAGATTCGCTTCCGAATCGATCAGGAATTGGCCCGAGGCCACGACCCGCTCCCCGCCATTCAAGCCGGCGAGGATTTCGGTCATGCCGTCGCCGCTGCGCCCGGCCTGCACGCGTACCGGCCGGAATGCACCGTCCGTAGCGAGCACGATCACTCGCGTCTGGTCGCCAACCCCTACCAGCGCATCGGTTGGTACC
>JBGAHT010000033.1:0-31182 GCA_044226035.1 Thermomonas sp.
CACGCCAACCGCGACAGGAGTCGCCGTCCCCATGGCCGAATTCACCGTCTTTGCCTTCACCCCGGCCGGCCTTTGCCTCCCGGACCTGGCCATCGCCGCCTGCCGTGCGGGCGGCGTGGGCGTGGTCAACGGCGAGCTGCAGCCCGTAAGCGCGCCGATCCTGCGCGCGCTGGACGCGGTGTCGGCGGCGACCGCGGCGCCCTACGGCGCCAAGCTCGACGCGATCGACGCGGACATGGCCGCGGCGCTGCGCGCGCATGCCGCGCGCGGCATGCAATGGCTGGTGGTCGATGCGCGGCTGGTGCCCGCGAACGCGGAACTGGTCCGGGACCTGCGCGCAGCCGGGGTCAAGGTGCTCGCCGAAGTGACGACCCCCGAGTGGCCGGGCGCCGCGCTCGACGCGGCGGTCGACGGCCTGCTGCTGAAGGGCAACGAGGCCGGCGGCTTCGTCGGCGAGGACGCGAGCTTCATCCTGCTGCAGAAATGGCGTGGCCGCACCGCGCTGCCGCTGTACGTCCGCGGCGGCCTCACCCCGCACGTCGCGGCCGCGTGCGGCGCCATCGGCGTCGCCGGCGGCGTGCTCGATTCGCAGCTGCTGATGCTCGACGAGGCGCGGCTGCCGGTCGCGCTGCATTCGGTGCTGGCCAATCTCTCCGGCAGCGAAACGGTCGCGGTCGGCGATGCCGAACGCGGCGAATACTTCCGCCTGCTGGTGCGTCCCGGCTACGACGGCGCCCGCGAGTTCGTCAACGTCGGCGAAGGCCTCGACGAAGCGGCCTTGCGCGAACGCGTGACCGGCCGCGCCAACTGGAGCGATCCCAAGCAGTCGCTGCTGCCGATCGGCCAGGACGTCGCCTTCGCCGCGCCGTGGCGCGCGCAGTACCGCCACCTCGGCGCGGTGCTCAAGGCGATCGCGAGCGCGGTGGAAAACAACCTGCGCATGGCGGTCGAACACCGGCCGGTGGCCGAGAACGCGCCGCTGGCGCAGGCGCTGGGCCTGCGCTACCCGCTGGTGCAGGGCCCGATGACGCGCGTGTCCGATACCGCGGAATTCGCGATGTCGGTCGCGCAAGGCGGCGCGCTGCCGATGGTCGCGTTCGCGCTGCTCAAGGGCGAACCGCTCGACAAGCTGCTCGCGCGCACCAAGCAATTGCTCGGCGAGCGCCACTGGGGCATCGGCCTGCTCGGCTTCGCGCCGCAAACGCTGCTCGACGAACAGCTGTCGATCGCGATCAAGTACAAGCCCGATTACGCGATCATCGCCGGCGGCCGCCCCGACCAGGCGGTGCACCTGGAGCAGGCCGGCGTGCCGACGTTCCTGCACGTGCCGGCGGCCAAGCTGATCCCGATGTTCCTGCGCGAAGGCGCGCGCCGCTTCATCTTCGAGGGCCGCGAATGCGGCGGTCACATCGGCCCGCTGAGCAGCTTCGTGCTGTGGAGTTCGATGGTCGACCAGCTGCTGGCCGAACTCGCGCCCGGCAAGATCGACGCCAGCCAGATCCAGCTGTTGTTCGCCGGCGGCGTGCACGACGCCGTCTCCTCGGCGATGGTGCAGGTGCTGGCCGCGCCGCTGGCCGCGCGCGGGGTCAAGGTCGGCGTGCTGATGGGCAGCGCCTACCTGTTCACCCGCGAGATCGTCGCCAGCGGTTCCATCGTCGCGCAGTTCCAGCGCGAAGTGCTCGACTGCGAACGCACCATCAACCTCGAGTCCGGCCCCGGCCACGCCAGCCGTTGCGCGTACACGCCGTTCGCCGAGGAATACATGAAGAAGCGCAAGGAATTGCGCGAACAGCAGGTGCCCGGCGACGAAGCGCGCCAGGTGCTCGACCAGCTGATCCTCGGCCGCCTGCGCATCGCCTCCAAGGGCCGCGTGCGCGATTCCGGCGGCGCGATCCAGCAGCTGTCGGTCGAGGAACAGCGCAGCGAGGGCATGTACATGCTCGGCCAGGTCGCGACCCTGCGCGCGGACGTGACCGACATCGAGGCCCTGCACCACGAGGTGACCACCGACGCGGTCGCGCTGCTGGCCGAACGCCTGCGCGAGCGCGACAGCGCCGCCGCCGCGCCGCAAGCGGCCGCGAACAAGCCGGCCGACATCGCCATCGTCGGCATCGCCAGCGTGCTGCCGAAGGCGGCCGACAGCCGCGAATACTGGGAAAACATCCTGTCCAAGGTCGACGCGATCACCGAGATCCCGTCGCACCGCTGGGACTGGCGCCTGTACTTCGACGCCGACCGCAACGCCCGCGACAAGATCTACTCGAAGTGGGGCGGCTTCCTCGACGACCTCGTGTTCGACCCGATGAAGTACGGCATGCCGCCGAAGTCGCTCGAATCGGTCGACCCGATGCAGCTGATGTCGCTCGAAGTCGCGCAGCGCACGCTGGTCGACGCCGGCTACCACGAGAAGGCGTTCGACCGCGAACGCGCCTCGGTGATCATCGGCGCCAGCGGCGGCGCCGGCGACGTGGGCACGCAGTACGGCATCCGCTCGGAATGGCCGCGCTTCAACGGCGCGCTGCCGGAAGAAGTGGCCAAGCGCCTGCCCGAATGGAGCGAGGACACCTTCGCCGGGCTGCTGCTCAACGTGGTGCCCGGGCGCATCGCCAGCCGCCTCAACTTCGGCGGCGTGAACTTCACCACCGACGCGGCCTGCGCCTCGTCGCTGGCGGCGGTGTACCAGGGCGTGACCGAGCTCATGGCCGGTCGCAGCGATTTCGTCCTCGCCGGCGGCGTGGACACGGTGCAGGGCCCGTTCGGCTACCTGTGCTTCAGCAAGACCCAGGCGCTGTCGCCGCGCGGCCGCTGCTCCACCTTCTCCGCCGACGGCGACGGCATCGTGATCTCCGAAGGCATCGCGATGATCGCGATGAAGCGCCTCGCCGACGCCGAACGCGACGGCGACCGCATCTACGCGGTCATCAAGGGCGTCGGCGGCAGCAGCGACGGCTACGCCAAGGGCCTGACCGCGCCGCTGCCCGCGGGCCAGCTGCGCGCGATGCGCCGCGCCTACGCGCAGGCCGGTTTCGGCCCGGGCGACGTGCAGTTGTTCGAAGCGCACGGCACCGGCACCGTCGCCGGCGATACCGCGGAACTGGAAAGCACCACGCGCCTCATCGCCGAAGCCGGCGGCAAGCCGCGCCAGGCCGCGATCGGTTCGGTCAAGACCCTGATCGGCCACACCAAGGCCGCGGCCGGCGTCAGCGGACTGCTCAAGGCCGCGATGGCGCTGCACCACCGCGTGCTGCCGCCGCACGGCAACACGCCCAACCCCAACCCGATCCTGCGCCAGGACGAGAGCCCGCTGTACCTGCTCGACGAGCCGCAGCCGTGGCTGGACGCGCCCGACGGCGCGCCGCGCCGCGCCGCGGTCAGCGCGTTCGGCTTCGGCGGCACCAACTTCCACATCGCGTTGCAGGAATACGCCGGCGAATACCGCGACTGGCTGCGCCCGGCGGCCGCGACCCGGCAATGGCCGGCGGAACTGCTGGCGTGGAACGCGCCCGATCGCGAGTCGCTGCTCGCGCGCATCGACGAGGCGCGTGCGCAGCTCGCCGATGCCGACGGCATCGCCCTGCGCGACCTCGCCGCGAGCCTGGCCGAACGCTGGCAGCCCGGCCGCGAAACCCTGACCGTCGTTGCGAAGGACCTTCGCGACCTCGGCGCGCAGCTCGAGATCGCCGCGAAGTACCTGCGCGGCGAAACCCAGGCGCTGCCGCCGACCGTGCGCCACGCGGCCGCGGGACGAACCCCGGGCAAGCTGGCCCTGCTGTTCCCCGGCCAGGGCTCGCAGTACACCGGCATGCTGCGCGAACTCGCGCTGCACTTCCCGGTGTGCGCGCAGGCGCTGTCGGACGCCGACCGCGTGCTCGCCGGCGAATTCGCGCAGCGCTTCGGCGCGGACGCGGCGCTCAGCCGCTTCATCCTGCCGCGCGGCGCCTACGACGAGGACGCCAGGGCCCGCGCGCGGCTGGCCCTGACCAGCACCGATGTCGCCCAGCCCGCGCTCGGCGCGGTCGAGGTCGCGATGCTGCGCCTGCTGCGCGAGTTCGGCGTCGGCGGCGACATGGCCGCCGGCCACAGCTACGGCGAATTCGTGGCCCTGCATGCGGCCGGCGCGATCGATTTCGACGCGCTGATGTCGCTGTCGGCGGCGCGCGGCCGTTTCATCGTCGACGCCGCGCGCGCCGAAGGCAGCGAACTGGGCACGATGGCCGCGGTGCGCGGCGGTCGCGAACAGGTCGAACAGGCGATCGCCGGCATCGACGGCGTCGTCGTCGCCAACCACAACGCGCCGGCGCAGACCGTGGTGTCCGGCTCGCACGCGGGCATGGAAGCGGCGATGCAGGCGCTGGCCAAGGCCGGCCTCGAGGCAACGATGCTGCCGGTCGCGGCCGCGTTCCACTCCGCGCTGGTGAAGCCGGCGCGCAACGCATTGGCCGCGAAGATCGAAGGCACGCCCTGGCAGGAAGCGGCGATGCCGGTGTATTCGAACGCGAGCGCGAAGCCGCATGCGGCCGATGTCGCCGCGACCCGGCGCGCGATGGCCGAGCACCTGGTGCAGCCGGTCGAGTTCGTCGCCGAAATCGAGGCCATGCACGCCGACGGCGCGCGCGTGTTCCTCGAGGTCGGGCCGAAGGCGGTGCTGTCCGGGCTGACCGCGAAGATCCTCGGCGACAAGCCGCACGTCGCGATCGCGCTGGACAACGGCACCGGCCTGCCGGGCTTGTTGAACGCATTCGGACAACTGCTCGCCGCCGGCGTCGCGCTGGATCCGCGCCGCCTGTTCGCCGGCCGCGACTGCCGCATCGGCGATGCGGCGAACCTGCGCACGCTCAAGCCCGACACCACCCTGCCCAGGACCGCATGGCTGCTCAACGGCAGCAAGGCGCGGCGCGCAGGCGAACCGATGCCGCAGGTCGGGGTCACCCTCGAGCAGGTCGGCACGACGCCGGCCGCCAGTCCGGCCCCGGCGGCGCGCGTGTCCGAACCGGCCGCGGCGCAACCGCAGCCACGATCGCAGCCACAACCGCAAGCGCCCGCGACGCGTCCCGTCGCCACGCCGGCGCCGGCGGCGGCACGACCCTCCATTTCCCCCTCCATTCCGCGTCCGGCAGCGGGTGGACATTCCTTCCCAAGCACCCGCCGGGCAAGCGAGGAACGGCACATGTACAAGACAGCACCGACATCGGCGGACGCCGCCGTGATGGCGAATTACTTCGAAACGATGCGCCAGTTCCTGGAGACCCAGGGGCAGGTGATGGCGGCGTACATGGGCGAGGCCTCCGCGCCGCGGACCAGCTATGCGCGCGCGCCGCGCATCGCGCCGCCGATCCAGGCGATGCCCGCGCCGATGCCGGCACCGGCACCGGTCGTGGCCGCGCCTGCGCCGGCGCCGATCATCGTCGAGGCCCCGGTCGCCGCCGCTCCCGTGGTTGCCGCGCCGGCCCCTGCGCCGGCGGCTCCAGCTCCCGCTCCCGCGCCGTCGCCCGCGCCGCAGCCGGCGGTCGCCGCCGCGCCGGCCAGCGCCGAACTCGGCCGCGACAAGCTGGCCGACATGCTGCTCGGCATCATCGAGGAGAAGACCGGCTATCCGCGCGACATGGTCGGCCTCGACCAGGGCCTGGAAGCGGACCTCGGCATCGATTCGATCAAGCGCATCGAAGTCGTGGGCGCGATGCTGCAGGCGCTGCCCGAGCAGATGCGCGAGGCGCTGACGCCCAACCGCAGCAAGCTCAACACCCAGGCCACGCTCGACGGCATGCTCGACATCCTCGTCCAGGCGGCGCCGGGCGCGGGCGCCAAGGCCGGCAGCGTGCACGAGCTGCACGCCGACGAACGCCGCCGCGCCTAAGGCGCGGCCGGAGACGATCGACGAGGAGTCGCGCTTGAGTGCCGTACCACCAGACCACCGACGATGACCGCCCCCCTCTTCCTCCTGGCCCCGCCCAGGTCGTACACATCGCTGGTGAACGCCATGCTGGGCCAGCATCCGCAGGCCTTCGGCCTGCCGGAGCTTTGCCTGTTCAACGTCGAGCGGCTGGTGGACCTGTGGGTCGGGGTGGAGGGTGAGAACGCCGAGCGCGGCGCGATGGCGCGGCATGGCCTCATGCGCGCGGTGGCGGAAATCTACGGCGGCGAGCAGACCACGACCACGGTGAACATGGCGCGCGCCTGGGCTTCGGCGCGCGAGGACTGGGACACCGGCCGCGTCTTCCAGGAGATCGTCGCCGCGATCGACCCGCTGGTCGCGGTCGAGAAGAGCCCGTCGTACGCGGTCGCGGTGCCGCGCATGCGCGGCCTGCTCAAGGCCTTCCCCGACGCGCGCTTCATCCACCTGATCCGGCATCCCATCCCGCAGGGCAAGTCGGTGATGGCGATCAACGAAGGCGCGTTCACGATGAAGATGAACGCGTTCGAGATCGACGAGGACTACGCGCTGCTCGAACCGCAGATCGCGTGGCACGACGTCAACATGAACATCCTCGACTTCCTCGACGAAGTCCCGCCGGAGCAGCAGATCCGCATGCGCGGCGAGGACATCATGGCCGACCCGCGCACCCACCTCGGCGCGATCGCGCGCTGGGCGGGCCTGCGCGACGACGACGCGGCGATCGAGGAAATGATGCATCCGGAGCGTTCGCCGTTCGCCTGCTTCGGCCCGGTGACGGCGCTGTTCGGCAACGACCCGAACTTCCTCTCCGGCCCGACGTTCCGCCCGCACAAGCCCAAGATCCCGGCGCTCGACGCCGAACTGCCGTGGCGCAAGGACGGCAAGCGCCTCTATCCCCAGGTCGTCGAACTGGCGAGGGAATTCGGATATGCCTGACAACAAGCCCGCGTCGACGCCGCAAGTGCATCCGTCGAACATCGCCGCGAACGCCAAGTCCAGCCGCGAACGCCTGTCGCCGGCGCCGCTCGACCCGATGACCGGGCGCTCGGACCCGTCGCAGATGAAGCCGCACCAGGCCGCGCTGCGCCAGGCGATCGTGGATTCGTTCAACGCCAAGAAGGCGCGCACCTTCCTGCAGAAGCAGGTGCACCACATCAGCACCAACCGCGAGCTCGCGGATGGCATCAAGTTCCTGTTCGACGAGCACGGGCGCCCGCCGAACATGCCGATCGAGGACATCGTCGAGGAACGGCGCATGGTCGAGTACCACCTGATGTGGGTCGAGGGCGTGCTCAACGAGCTGCGCCACCGGCTGATCAAGATCAAGGAAGTCGAGGACTACGCCTTCGAGATGCTGGCGCGGGCGGCGGAAAAGAACAAATGACCGAGGACCGGATGCGAAGCAACCAGTACACACGTGTCGGCATCCTCGCGGCGGCGATTGCCTGCGCGACGACGCTCTCGGCCTGCGCCGGGCTCGGCCCGGACTACACGCGCCCCAACGTGCCCATGCCGCAGGCATGGCGCAGCGAGTTGCCGAACGCGCGCGACGTGGTCAACACCGAATGGTGGAAGGGACTCGGCGACCCGGCGCTGGACGCGCTCATCGGCGAGGCCATCGACGCCAACAAGGACCTGCAGCTGGCCACGCTGCGGGTCGAGCAGTTCGACGCCAGGCTGCTGATCACGCGCGCGGATGGCAGGCCGCAGATCGGCTACAGCGCGTCGGCCCAGCGCAAGCGCTACAGCGAGGAGCTGCCGCGGCCGATCCGGAACCCGGGCAATGATCCGACCCAGCCGCTGCAGATCAGCGGCCCGTACCAGAACGCGTTCGAACTGGGCGGCAACTTCAGCTGGGAACTGGACTTGTGGGGCCGCGTGCGCAGGGCGAAGGAAGCCGCCACCGCCGACGTGATGGCCAGCGAGGACGCGCGCCGCGCGATGATGCTGACCGTGGTCACCAGCGTGGCCACGAGTTATGTGCAGCTGCTCGCGCTCGACCACCAGCTCGAACTCGCGCAGCAGGCGCAGAAGAACCGCAGCGACGCGTTGAACCTGATCCAGAAGAAATACGAGGGCGGCGCCGCCTCGCAACTGGACGTGGCCAGGGCCAAGGCCGCGCTGTACGACGTCTCGGGCGCGGTTCCCGACCTCGAGCGCCAGGTCGCCGAACTCGAGAACGCGACCTCGCTCCTGCTCGGGCGCAATCCCGGCCCGGTCAAGCGCGGCTCGCTGCTCGCGCTGAAGCTGCCGCCGATCCCGGCGGGCATTCCGTCCGACATCCTCGAGCGCCGCCCCGACGTGATGGAGGCCGAGCAGAACCTGGTGTCGGCGAACGCGAAGATCGGCGTGGCCAAGGCGGAATACTTCCCGACCCTGTCGCTGACCGCGCTGCTCGGCCTGGGCGCCACCGAGCAGTACAACCTGTTCCAGCGCTCGGCGGGCACCGGTTCGATCGGCGCCGGCCTGCTCGGCCCCATCTTCAGCGGCGGGCGCATCAAGGGCGACATCCGCGAAGCCGAATCGGTGCAGAAGCAGATGCTGGTGACCTACCAGCAGACCGTGCAGACCGCGCTGCGCGAGGTCGAGGACGCATTGGTGTTCCGCGCCAAGTCGGGCGAGATCGCGAGCGCCGGCGAACAGCAGCTGGCGGCGTTGCGCGACGCCGAACGCCTGTCCGAGGCGCGCTACGAAGGCGGGCAGTCGAGCTACCTCGACGTGCTCGACGCGCAGCAGGACCTGTACGAGGCGCAGGACAAGCAGGTCGGGCGCGACCGCGACACCTTCCTCGCGCTGATCTCGGTCTACAAGGCCATGGGCGGCGGCTGGATGGTGGCGCAGGAACAGTCGCACGCCGCCGCCGCGGCAACGGATACGCAAGCAAAACAGGCGCAGGCGCAGGCGGAAGGCGCGCAGGCATCGTCAGAGACCCGTCGGGATTCCAGCAAATGAGCGAACCGAGCAAGAAGATCGTCCTTCCCGCCTACCTGATCCGGCGCCTCGAGGCCTACCGCATCGCCAAGGGCAGCGAGTACAGCTACGTGCTGCGCGACAAGCTGTACGGCAAGACCTACGACTTCGACCCGTGGCAGTTCTTCGTCCTGGAAGTGCTGCCCGGCTGCGAAAGCCTGGACAAGCTGCAGGCGGTGTTCCGCGACCGCTTCGACCGCGACATCACCCAGCAGGAACTGGAGACGCTGTTCTCGGCGATCGCCGACCAGAAGCTGTTCGAGGAATCGGCCCTGCAGCATCCGCTGCTGGAGCAGTACGCCAAGCGTTCGTTCGAGGTGATCGACGGCAAGGCGGTGCACAAGTCGTTCAGCACCGTCGGCCAGGCCGCGCCCGCGGCCGCGGCGGGGACGACCGGGGCACCGGCGACGCCGACCGACGCCAAGGCGGCTAGCGCCGCGCTGGAACTGCCGCCCGGGGTCGAGGGCGCCGTGGGCATCGACGCGCACGCGGCCTCGAAGATGCTGCCGCTGTTCGACCCGCGCCCGATGCTGAAGAGCCTGGCGCCGGTGGTCGCGCCGCTGCGCTACCTCGTCTACGCCGTGCCGGTGCTGTTGCTGGTCGCGATCGTGCTGGCGGTGAACAACTGGCACCTGCTGTCCTCCGACCTCGGCACGCTGCACGCGCACTTCTCGCTGTTCGCGCGCATCATCTTCATGCTGCTGACGGTGAATGTGCTCGCGGTGCTGGTGATGTCGTTCGTGGCGAACGCGTTCCGCGTCAGCGTCGACAAGGTCGGCATCACCGTGCTGCTCGGGTTCATCCCGCGCTTCACCACGCACATGACCGGCACCGACCAGCTCAGCCGCCGCGAAACCATGTGGCTGCACGGCTCCAACATCCTGCTGCGGCTGTTCCTGTTTAGCGTCGCGATGCTGGTCTGGTACAACACCCGCGACCATCAGGATTCGCTCACCCAGTTCGCGCTGATGATGGTGCTGGTCGCCGGCGCCAGCCTGCTGATCGAGGCGGGCAACCCGCTGGCCAAGGGCAGCGCCTATTTCCTGCTCTCGGCCTACCTCAACGAGAAGAACCTGCGCGGCAAGGCCTACCGGGCGCTGCTGGGCAAGTTCCGCGGCGACGTCTACGAACCGGCCAACAGCAACGCGCTGGCGCTGTATTCGCTGGCGACCATCACCTACCTGATCTTCCTGGTGCTGCTGATCGGCGTCGGCCTGCTGGAATGGCTGAACGGCCACCTCCGCCTGGGCGGCACGTCGGTGATCATCGCCGGCGCGTTCGTCGCCTACCTGCTGTGGCGCAACTACACCGGCCTCAAGCATTTCGGCGACATCTACGAGAAGACCCAGCAGTTCGACCGCTGGCGCAAGCGCACGCTCACCGCCGACGAGATGGCGCCGGGCGAAACGCCCAAGGCGCCGATGGCCTGGTGGAAGAAGGTGCTGCTGGCCACGCCGCTCGTGCTGCTGTTCCTGCCCTATCCGTACGAGGTCAGCGGCTCGTTCTCGATCTACCCGCTGCGCAAGCAGGTGCTGTCGACCGATACGCCCGGCCTGATCCAGACGGTGTATTTCGACGGCGGCGAAGCGGTGAAGCAGGGCACGGTGATCGCGCGCCTGGCCGCCGACGACTATTCCGGCCAGGTGAAGGTGCTCGACGCGCAGATCCAGGAACAGGCCGCCGTGCTCGCGAACCTCAAGGCCGGGCCGAAGCCGGAGGAAGTGCGCGTCGCGCAGGAAGCGCTGGAAACCGCGCGCACCACCGCGCGCTACAGCCGCGACAAGGTGCCGCGCATCGAGAAGCTGTACCGCTCGGGCGCGATGTCGTTCGAGGAACTCGACACCGCGCGCAAGCAGCGCGACGACGACGCCATGGAGGTCACCGAGCGCGTCGCCGACCTGCAGCTGGTCAAGTCCGGCGCCACCGCCGACGAAATCGCCGCGGCCGCGGCCAAGCTGTCCAGCCTCGAGCAGCAGCGCGCCATCGAAGCCGACAAGGTGACGCGCACCGAAGTGCGCATGCCCTTCGACGGCAACATCCTGACCCTGCACCTCAAGGACCGCACCAACAGCTTCCTCGACAAGGGCCAGCCGCTGGCCACGGTCGAGTACATCGGCACGGTCACCGCGGAAGTCGACATCCCCGAGGCCGACGTGCAGTACGTCAAGCCCGGCGCGAAGGTCCGCGTCCGCCCGGTCGCGTACTTCAACCGCGAGTTCGAAGGCACCGTGACCACGATCGACCGCAACGTGACCAAGGAAGAAACCGGGACCACGCTCAAGGTCATCGCCACCATCGACAACCACGACGGCAAGCTCAACACCGGCATGACCGGCACCGCCAAGATCCAGGGCGAAACCATGCCGGTGTGGAAGGCGTTCTCGCAGGCCATCATCCGCTTCCTCAAGGTGCAGGTCTGGTCGTGGATTCCGTAACCGGCAAGCAGCAACGGGAGGCTGCATGACGCGCTCGACCGATCCGGAGGTCCTGTCGGCGTACTTCGCGACGATGCGCCAGTTCCTGGCGACGCAATCGCGGGTGATGTCGTCGTTCCTCGGCACCCAGCCGGCGGGCACGGACCTGCCGGCGCTGCCGGCGGAGATGCCGATGGGCATGCCCGCGGAGATGCCGGCCCCGCTCGCGGCCGCAGCCGCGCAGGCGCCCGCGCCCGTGTCCGCGCCGCCGCCGGTCACCGCGCCCGCTGCAGTCGCGCACCCGGCCGCGCCCGCGGCACCCGTGGCCACGCCCGCGGCGAGCGAGCGCGATGCGCCGTCCCGCGCGGCGCTGGTCGAGCTGCTGCTCGGCCTGGTCGAGGAGAAGACCGGCTATCCGCGCGACATGGTCGGGCTCGAACAGAACCTCGAGGCCGACCTCGGCATCGATTCGATCAAGCGCATCGAAATCGTCGGCAGCCTGCTGCAGCAGTTGCCCGAACGCCAGCGCGAGGCGCTGGCCGCGCACCGCAGCCGCTTGAACACGCAGCCGAGCCTGAGCGGCATGCTCGACCTGATCGAACAGGCCACGGCCGATGCCGCCGCGCCCGCGCCCGCCGCGGCGGTCGAAGCGACCGCGCCAGCGCCTGCCGCACCCGTCGCCAGGCCCGTGCCCGAGCCCGCGCCTGCGCCGCCGCGCGGGGTGATGCGCCCGCGCCACGAACCGCAGCCGGCCGACGCCGCGCGCAGCCTGACCCCGGGTTGCTTCGTCCTGACCGGCGATCGCCTCGGCGTCGCCGAAGCGCTCGCGGCGACGCTGCGCGGCCGCGACGTCGAAGTCGCCATCGTCGATCCAGCCACGCTCGCCGACGAAGACCGGCTGCTGCAGTGGTGCGCCGCGTTCGCCCCGGCAACGCCGATCGCCGGCCTCGTGCACCTCGCGCCGCTGGGTTCGCCCGCGGTCGCGGCGGACGGCTCGCCCGCGCAATGGCGGCAGGCGATCCAGGACAACGAGAAGTCGCTGTTCCTGCTGCTGCGCGAACTGGGCCCGCGCATGGCCGACGAGGCGCACGTGGTCGCGGCCAGCGACCTCGGCGGGCTGTTCGGCCGCGAAGGCAGCGCCGACGACGACCTGCGCCTGCTCGGCGGCGGCGTGGGCATGGTGAAGTCGCTGCGCAAGGAACGCACCGGATTGCGCGCCAAGGCGGTGGACCTGGATCCGTCGCGCAAGGCGGCGGAGCTGGCCGCGCACGTGTTCGCCGAAATCGAACTCGACGGCGGCCGCACCGAAGTCGGCTATCCCGACGGCGAGCGCTTCGTGTTTCACACCGTCGCCGAGGACGTCGCCACCGATGCGGCGCGCGAAGCGGCGCTGACGGACGTGGTCGTGCTCGCCACCGGCGGCGCGCGCGGCATCACCGCCGAGGTGCTGCGCGAACTCGCGTGCCCGGGCAACGTGCTGGTGCTGACCGGGCGCAGCCCGCTGCCGGACAGCGAACCCGCCGAAACCGCGGCGCTGGCCGATGCCGAGGCGCTGCGCGCGCATTTCGTCGCGCAGGTGCGTTCGGGCGCGGCGAAGATGACGCCGGGCGAGATCGGCAAGCGCGTGCAGGCGGTGCTCGGCCTGCGCGAGATGCTCGCCAACATCGCCGACCTGCGCGCCGGCGGCGCCACGGTCGAGTACTACGCCATCGACGTCGTCGACGAGGAAGGCGTTCGCGCCGTGGTCGAGGGCGTCACCGCGCGCCACGGCCGCATCGACGGCGTCGTGCACGGCGCCGGCGTGATCGAGGACAAGCTGCTGGCCGACAAGCGCAGCGACAGCTGGTCGCGCGTGGTCGACACCAAGGTCGTCGGCATGCTGCTGCTGCAGAAGTACGTCGATCCGTCGAAGCTGAAGTTCTTCGAGGTGTTCAGTTCGGTCGCCGGCCGCTACGGCAACAGCGGCCAGTCCGACTACGCGACCGCGAACGAGCTGATGAACCGCCTGTGCGTGGCGCTGCAGGCGCGCTGGGGCCAGCGCGTCGCGGTCAGCGCGTTGTGCTGGGGACCGTGGGGCGCGACCAAGTTCGGCGCCGGCATGGTCACGGCCGAGACCGAGGCCAAGTTCGCCGCGCAGGGCGTGCGGCTGGTGTCCGCGGCGCTGGGGCGCAAGCTGTTCCGCGAGGAACTGTCGCGCGCGGACGGAACGCCGGTGGAAATCGTCTGCGGCGAGGCGTTGTGGGATACGCGCGAGGCCGAACTCGGCGTCATCCGCCGCGTCGCGGCCGAGGCGCCCGCCGACGGCGCGGCCACGGGCCCGCTGATCGGCTTCAGCCAGGAACAGGCCGGCACTGGCGGCGAACGCATCCTGCCGCTGCGCCTGGACGCGTCGCGCCATCGCTACCTGCACGAGCACGTGCTCGACGGCAAGCCGGTGCTGCCGGCCGCGGTCGCGCTGGAACTGATGGCCGAGGCCGCGAAAACGCTGTGGCCGGGCTGGCGCGTGGTCGAGGTGCGCGAGCACAAGCTGCTCAAGGGCGTCGAGCTCAAGGGCATGGACGCGAACGACAGCGCGCGCAACCTGCAGGTGCGGATCGCGCCGCCGCCGTACGGCAGCAGCGAGGGCTTCGAGGTCGCGGCGTCGCTGGAAAGCGAACTCGCGCCCGGCCGCTTCATCCCGCATTACCGCTGCGTGCTGCGGCTGGAACAGTTGCTGCCGGCGCCCGAGCGCGCCGAACGCCAGTTCCACGACGACAAGGCGCTGAGCACCGCCAAGGCCTATGGCGAGTGGCTGTTCCACGGCCCGCGCTTCCAGGTGATCGAGCGGATCGACGGGCTGTCGCCGCAGGGCGCCGGCGCGAGCGTGCGCAGCACGCGGCCCGCGCAATGGCTCGCCGACGGCGCCGGCGAACAGGATTGGGTGTTCGACCCGGGCCTGCTCGACGCGGCCGCGCAGATGGCGTGGTTGTGGTCGCGCGCCTACCGCGACGAATCCGCGCTGCCGGCGCGCTTCGGGCGCGTGGTTCGCTACCGCGAGCGTTTCCCCGAGCGCATGCACATGCAGTACACGCGCATTCCCAGCGACGACCCGACCCTGATCCGCGGCAACGTGCTGTTCCTGGACGAGGCCGGCGAGGCGGTGATGTCGATCGAGGAACTCGACAGCATCGCCAGCGCCGCGCTCAACCGCTTCGGCGGCACGGCCAAGGAGGCATCGCATGTCGCGGCCTGATCGCGCCGATCCCGGGCAAGCGCCCGCCGTCGCCGACATGCGCGCGCCGATCGCGATCATCGGCATGGCCTGCATCTTCCCGCAGGCGCCCGACCTGCACGCGTTCTGGAACAACATCCTCGAAGGCGTGGACGCGATCGGCGAACCGCTCGAGGACTGGGGCGCGCAGCGCTACCTCGAGGCGGGGCGGATCAAGACCCCGTTCGGCGGCTACCTGAAGGACCTGTACCGCTTCGATCCGCGCGAGTTCGGGATCATGCCCAACTCGGTGGCCGGCGGCGAAACCGACCAGTACCTCGCCTTGCGGGTCGCGCGCGACGCGCTGGCCGACGCCGGCTACCTGGGCGCGGACGCGGACCATTCCGAAACCGGCATCGTGCTCGGCCACAGCGCCTACCTGCACGCGGGCCAGGTCACCGTCATCCAGAACAACATCGTCCTCGACCAGACCATGGACCTGGTGCGCGCCGCGATGCCGCACCTGGGCGAGGAAGCGCTGCGCGACATGCGCGCGCTGATGCAGAAGAAGCTGCCGCCGACCAACGCCGACAACGCGCCCGGCCTGGTCCCGAACATGATGACCGGGCGCATCGCCAACCGGCTCAACCTGCGCGGCCCCAACTACGTGCTCGACGCGGCCTGCGCCTCGTCGCTGCTCGCGGTCGCCGCCGCGGCCGACGAACTGCGCACCGGCCGCAGCCGGATGATGCTCGCCGGCGGCGTCAACGCGACGCTGCCCGCCGACGTCAACGCCAGCTTCACCCAGCTCGGCGCGCTCAGCGCGCGCGGCAAGGTGCGTCCGTTCGAGGCCGGCAGCGACGGCACCCTGCTCGGCGAAGGCCTGGGCGTGGTCGTGCTCAAGCGCCTCGACGACGCCATCGCCGACGGCGACCGCGTGTACGCGGTGCTGCGCGGGGTCGGGCATTCCAGCGACGGCAAGGGCACCGGCCTGCTCGCGCCCAGCCACGACGGCGAAACCCTCGCGATCCGCCGCGCCTACGCCGGCACCGGCGTGGATCCGGAGACGATCGACCTGGTCGAGGCGCACGGCACCGGCATCCCGCTCGGCGACCAGACCGAAATCGCGTCGCTCGGCTCGGTGTTCGGCGAACGCAGCGCCCCGGTCGGGACCAAGGCGCTGGGCTCGGTGAAGTCGATGATCAGCCACTGCATCCCGGCCGCGGGCATCGCCAGCCTGATCAAGATGTCGCTGTCGCTGCACCACCGCACGCTGCCGCCGACCTTGTGCGAACAGGTCAACCCGGAACTGGGCATCGACAAGACCCCGTTCTACGTCAACACCCGCGTCTCGCCGTGGATGGTGCCGACGGGGCAGCCGCGCCGCGCCGCGGTGAATTCGTTCGGCTTCGGCGGCATCAACGCGCACGCCATCCTCGAGCAGGCGCCCGCCGCCGCGGTGGCGCCGGGGCGCATGACCGACTGGCCGGTGGAACTGTGCGTGCTTTCCGCCGACAGTGCCGAAGCGCTCGTGGCGAAGCTCGAATCGCTGGCCGCCGGCCTCGAACGCAACCCGTCGTGGCGCCTGCCGGAGGTGGCCGCCGCGCTGGCGAGGCAGGATTCGGCCGCGGAGCATCGCGTCGCGATCCTGGCCAAGGACATCGCCGCGCTGGCGAGCGGCATCGACCAGGCCTTGAAGAAGGTGCGCGAAGGCAAGGTCGCCACCGGTGCGGGCGGCCGCGGCCGCGTGTTCTACGGCAACCGCCGCGTCGAGGGCAAGCTCGCGTTCCTGTTCCCCGGCGAAGGCTCGCAGTACCCGCACATGTTCGCCGAGCTCGCGTTGCGCTTCGACGAGGTGCAGCACTGGCTGGATTTCTGGCGCGGCCTGTACGGCCTGCCCGCCGGGCAGTCGCGCACCGACATCGTGTTCCCCAGCAGCGAAGTCGATGCCGCGCGCAGCGCCGAGCTCGAACACCGGCTGCATGCGATGGACGTCGGTTCCGAAGCGGTGTTCGTCGGCGGCATGGCCATGCACGAACTGCTGACCTCGCTCGGCGTCGAACCCGACGTCATGCTCGGCCACAGTTCCGGCGAATCCGCGGCGCTGGCCGCCTGCGGCGCCAACGCGGCGAGCACGCCGCAGGAACTGTCCGACTGCATCAGCCAGCACTACGCGGTCTACGACGAGCTGCTGCAGTCGGGCAAGATCCCGGTCGGCGCGCTGCTCGCCGTCGGCGCGCTGCCTTCGGAGGAGGTCAACCGCTACCTCGCGCAGCAGGGCCGCGACGTGCAGGTGGCGATGGACAACTGCAGCAACCAGATCGTGCTGTACGGCAGCGTCGCCGACATCGCGCAGGTGCAGGAAGGCCTGGCCGCGCTCGGCGCGATCTGCATGCCGCTGCCGTTCGACCGCGGCTACCACACGCCGGCGTTCGCCGACGTCAGCGTCGCGTTCGAGAAGTACTACGAGAACATCGGGCTGGAACGGCCGAACGTGCCGCTGTACTCCTGCGCCTCGGTCGACCTGTTCCCGGACGATCCGAAACAGGTGCGCGCGCTGGCCGCGGGCCAGTGGTCGCAGACGGTCCGCTTCCGCGAAACCATCCGCAAGATGCACGACGACGGCGTGCGCGTGTTCGTCGAGGTCGGCCCGTCGGGCAACCTCACCGCGTTCGTCAACGACATCCTCGCCGACCGCGAATACGTGGCGCTGTCGAGCAACGTGCGGCGCAAGAACGGCGTCGAGCAGCTGCTGACCACGCTCGCGCAGCTCTACATCGCCGGCCGCGCGGTCGACCTCGGCAAGCTGTTCGCGCGGCGCGAGCTCGCGCGCATCGACCTGGATGCGACCGCGACGGTGCGGCAGCCGCCGGTGCTGGACAACACGATGCCGATGGTCCGCTTCAGCGAGGCCGATCGCGAACGCGTGCGGCAGCTGGCGCAGGCATCGGCGCAGGCGCAAGCGCAAGCGCAAGCACCGGCCGCGCTGCCGCCGCAGGTGCAGGCGCCAGCCGTCGCATCGCCGCCGGCCACCGCCATCGCAACGCCTGAAGCGTCCGCCGCGCCCGCGCCGGGCGAGGACGCGCGCGTGCAGGTGATGAGCGAATACTTCGAGGTCATGCGCCAGTTCCTCGACCACCAGACCGGGCTGATGCAGTCGCTGCCGGCCGCCGCGGGTGATGGCGCCGGCGCCGCGCCGCAGGCCGCGTCCTCGCACGCAGTCGACGGCGTTGCGCCGATGCTCGATCGCATCGTCGAACACGACGCATCGCGCCTGGTCGCGCACTGCCACGTTTCGCTCGGCAACGACCAGTTCGTCCGCGACCACGTGCTGTCCGGGCCGGTGTCCGACGCCGATCCGGCGCTGCTCGGCCTGGCCTGCGTGCCGTTCATGGCCAGCCTGGAACTGATGGCCGAGGCCTGCGCGGCGCTGGCCGGCCGCACCGACCTGGGCGTGGTCGAGAACGTCAAGGCCTTCGACTGGATCGCGCTCGACGACGGCGCGCTCGACATCGAAGTGCATGCGCGCGTGATCGATCGCGAACGCAACCATTACGCCGCGCACGTGACCACGCCGCGCGGGATGGCGGTCAGCGCCGAGTTCCGCTTCGGCGCGCAGCAATGGCAGCTGGGCGAGGTCGCCCCGCTGGCCGAACCCAGGCCGTGGAACATCCACGTGCCGAGCCTGTACACCACCGACCGCCACGCCATGTTCCATGGCCCGGTGTTCCAGAGCGTGAGCGAGATCCTCGCCTGGGACGACACCGGCATCGACGTGCGCCTGAGCGAGGTGAGCCTCGCCGATTTCTTCGCGCCCGGGCACACGCCGCGGCTGGTGCTCAACCCGGTGCTGCTGGACGCGCTGAGCCAGGTCGCGCCGTGCTGGCTGGTGCAGTACGTCGGCCCGGAATTCCATTCGTTCCCCTCGCACATCGACCGCATCGAGTTGTACGAACCGTGCCCGGCCGACCGCGAGGGCATCGTGGTGCGCGGGCGCCAGCGCCCCGCCGATGGCGTCAGCACCGACATCAACGCGCCGCGCGACTGGCAGTTCGACTGCATCGACGGCGAGGGCCGCGTGCTGCTGCGTTGCCGCGCGATGGGCAACCTGTTCTTCACCGTGCCCGCGACCTACCACATGGCGCGCGTCAACCCGCTGCAGGGCTTCCTCGGCGCGCCGGCGGAACCGGTGGCGGTGCAGGGCGTGTCGCTGTGGCAGGTGCCGCTGATCCCGACCGAACTCGCGACCCAGTCCGGCGGCATCTGCATGCGCGTGCTCGCGCACGTGCTGCTGTCGGAAGAGGAACGCGGCGAATGGCGCCTGTTGCAGGGTTCGCTGCGCCGGCACCGCGAATGGCTGTCCGGCCGCGCCGCGCTGAAGGAAGCGGTGCGGTACTGGATCCACGCGCGCACCGGGCAGATGGTGTACGCGGCCGACGTGGTGGTGCGCCACGACGAATACGGCGCGCCCTTCGTCGACGGCTGGTGGAACGGCACGCTGGTCGATGCGCCGCAGGTGTCGCTCTCGCACAGCGGCGAAGCGTGCCTGGCGGCGGTCGCGGAGCCGGGCCTGGCGGTGGGCGTCGACTTCGAGGCCATGGGCCGCGCGCAACCCGAACTGGTCGCGCAATCGCTGGCGCCGCAGGAACGGCCGCTGCTCGACGGGCTGTCCGGCGCCGCGCTCGAGGAGCGCGTGTTGCGCCTGTGGTGCGCCAAGGAGGCGGCGTCCAAGTGCCTGGGCATCGGCCTGCAGGGCGAACCGGCGGACTACGCGATCGGGCAGGCGGACGCGGCCTGCGAAAACATGCGGGTCGAGCATCCGATGGGCGCGGTCGAAGCGCATGTCGTGCGGCGGCAGGACACGGTCATCGCGGTGGCGACGCCGGCGTTCGCGACGGGCATGGAGGCGTACGCATGAACACACGCGGGGCGCCGCGGCTACCCGTGGCGGTGGAGTAAGCGGTGCCGACGGCCACCATCAACGACGTGCGCTTGAACTACGTCCAGGTCGACGACGGCGGCGATGGCGCGCGCGAGGACCTGGTCATGGTGCATGGCCTCGCCACCAGCCTCGCGTTCTGGTACTTCCGCTACGCGCCCGAGTTCTCGCGCCGCTTCCGCGTGACCATGCTCGACCTGCGCGGGCACGGGCGCTCGCAGATGCCGGCCGGCGGGTATGCGCCGACGGACATGGCGCGCGACCTGGGCGGATTGCTCGACCACCTGGGAATCGACCACGCGCATTTCGTGGCGCACAGCTTCGGCGGCGTCGTGGCGCTGAAGTTCGCCTGCCAGCAACCGCAGCGCGTGCGCAGCCTGGTGCTGGCCGACAGCCACATCGCCGCGGTGCGCCGGCTCGGCCCGCAGCGCGAATGGGCGCATGGGCAGGGCATCCAGTCGGTCCTCGACCGGCACGGCCTCGACCTCGATACCCGCGATCCGTATTTCGGCTACCGCCTGATCACGCGCATGGCGCAATGGCAATTGCAGGGCACCGAGGTGCCGGCGGAGCTGGCCGAGCTGGTCGGCCCGCTGAGCGGCGCATCGGCGAAGCAGGTGGCGCGGCAATGGCTCGCGCTGATGGAAACCACCTCGGCCGCCGCGGAGATGATGGGCGACGACGGGCTGGGGCTGGAGGAACTGCGCGAATTGCGCTTCCCCATCCTCGCCCTGTACGGCGAGAACTCGCACGCGCGCCTGACCGGCGAGGCGCTGCTCGAAGTGTGGCCGCAGGCGGAGTTCCGCGGCGTGCGCGGCGCCGGGCATTTCTTCCCGTCCTCGCGACCGCAGGAAATGATCTCCGATTGCACGCGCTTCTGGGGCGGCGAATTCTCCGCCGAACAGCGCCGCAACCGCGCCGGCGAGGCGCCGCGCAATTACATCCGCACCGACCGCGTGTTCGAGGTCGATGGTGCCTGGTACTTCATGACCCGGGAGAAATGCCGGATGGGTCCGTTCGCCACCCGGGAAGATGCGCTCATGGAGATCCAGTCGATGTTCGCCCCGAACAAGCCGGCGGTCACGGCATGAGCAGGGGAAAACCGAACAAGCTCGGGGTCGTCCCGGGCCTGAGCCGCCATCATTTCCGCAAGGTCGCCGAACGCGGCTTCGGCGACGGCCACAATTCGTACACGCATTCGATGACGTGGTTCAACGGCCGGCTGTACGTCAGCACCATGCGCGACAACTTCGCGCTGATGCGCTCGCGCCTGTCGCTGGGCCTGGACGTGTGGCCGGTCGAATGCCCCAAGGACCCGTTCGACCTCGACCTGCGCGCCGAGATCTGGGCCTACGATCCGGCCACGCAGATCTGGGAACGCGTGTTCAAGGCGCCGATGATCACCGGCAGCCACGGCAAGCCGATCCCGCGCGACATCAGCTACCGGGCCGCGGCCGTGTTCCGTCGCGACCCATCGGAGGCGCCGAAGCTGTTCATCAGCACCTGGTCGCCGGCGCGAGGCCCGGGCCCGGTGATCATGGCGACCGAGGACGGGCGCAATTTCGAGGTGACCTGCGAGCCCGGGCTGGTCGGCCTGCCGGTGACCACGATCCGCTCGATGGTGCCGTTCAAGAACCGCCTGTACACCACGCCCGCCGGTTCGCGCGGCGGCAACACCAACATCTCCGGGCACTCGGTGGTGTACGAAAGCAGCGATCCCGCGCGCGGCGGCTGGCGGCCGGTCAGCGACTTCGGCTTCGGCGACGTCGGCAACAAGTCGCTGCACGAAGTCTGCGCCTGGGGCGACCACCTCTACGTCGGCACGCTCAACCACAGCGGCTTCCAGTTGTGGCGCAGCACCTGCGAGGGCGAGGCGCCGTACAAGTGGGAACGCGTGCTGGAACAGGGCGCGTGGCGCGGCAAGTTGAACCAGGGCGTGCTCAGCCTGTATCCGTTCAAGGGCTGCCTGTACATCGGCACCGGCATCCAGGGCGGCGGCATCGACCGCCAGAACGACATCGGCCCGGGCGCTTCCGAGCTGATCCGCCTGCACCCGGACATGAGCTGGGACCTGATCGTGGGCGAGGGGCGCGATACCCCGGACGGGCGCAAGGAGCCGCTGTCGGGACGGCAGCCGGGCTTCGACAACTTCTTCAACGGCTATTTCTGGCGCATGGTCGAGCACGACGGCTGGCTGTACATGGGCACGTTCGAGTGGAGCAGCATCCTCGGCTACGTCAATCGCAGCCGCTGGCCGGACGCGTTCGCCAACGTGGTCGCGCACGTCAATCCGCAGAACATCCTCGACTACCAGTCCGGCTTCGACCTGTACCGCAGTTTCGACGGCGAGAACTGGGTGCCGGTTTCCACCAACGGGCTCGGCAATCCCTACAACATGGGCTTGCGCACCTTCGCCTCGACCCCGCACGGGCTGTTCCTGGGCACCGCCAATCCGTGGGGGCCGAAGATCATGCCCATCGACGGTTCGGGCTACGTGTTCAATCCGCGCGGCGGCTGCGAGGTCTACCTCGGCTCGCACGACGAGAAGCGCTGATGCGCCCGCAGGCGCAACATCGGCTGAACGCCTCCGTGCATTCGCGCCGGCTTCACCCGAAGGTAGCCCCGGCCGTGCGAGTATCGCCGCCGGTTCCGGTTCCGCTGGCGGCGGTTTCCGCCAATTCCACGAGGATGGAGGCGCCTCATGCTTTCGTCGATTGCAAAGACCGTCATCGTCGCCGCCGCGCTCACGGGCGTGGTCGCGACCACCAGTTGTTCGGGGCAGACCATGCGTGAACGTTGGCAGCAGAGGATGGCCGAGCGGCGCGCCAGCGGCGGCCAGGGAATGCAGCAGGGCCCGATGGGCGGGCGACGCAACGAGCCGGTGAACCTGCCGCCGGGCGCCCAGGTCGAGCGCGACATCGCCTACGGCCCCGCGCCCGAGCAGAAAATGGACGTGTACCGTCCGGCCAACGCGCAGAACGCGCCGGTCATCTTCATGGTCCATGGCGGCGGCTGGCGGCGCGGCGACAAGGACGCCGCGGGCGTGGTCAACAACAAGGTCGAGCACTGGCTGCCCAAGGGCTACATCGTCATCTCGGTCGGTTACCGCCTGGTTCCGGACGTGACCCCGATGGGCGAGGCTCAGGATGTCGCCAAGGCGCTGGCCATGGCCCAGGGCAAGGCGCGCTCCTGGGGCGGCGATCCGTCGCGTTTCGTGCTGATGGGCCATTCCGCCGGCGCGCACCTGGTGTCGCTGCTGACCTCGGCGCCGTCCATCGCCAGCAACGCCGGTGCCGGCCCGTGGCTCGGCACGGTGGTGCTGGACAGCGCCGCGTACAACGTCGTCGACATCATGCAGAAGAAGCATTTCGGGCTATACGACGAGGCCTTCGGCAACGACCAGCAACTCTGGCGCGACGCGTCTCCGATCCTGCGGCTGTCGAGCGCACCGGTGCCGATGCTGCTGGTGTGTTCCAGCCAAAGAGCCGATTCCTGCGCGCAGGCCAGTGCCTTCGCGGACAAGGCCAGGTCGCTGGGCGGGCGCGTGAGCGTCTATCCGATCGACATGCGCCACGGCGAGATCAACGCGCAGCGGGGCGCGCCGGGCGACCTCCCCGTGCCGGTCGACACCTTCCTGCACTCGTTGACCCGGCCGTAAGCCGCGTTCGCGGTGTCACCGGCATCAGCGCCCCGCCTTCCGGCGGGCCGCTCGCTTCGGGTTACAGCTTNACGCCGCGGGCGTGGTCAACAACAAGGTCGAGCACTGGCTGCCCAAGGGCTACATCGTCATCTCGGTCGGTTACCGCCTGGTTCCGGACGTGACCCCGATCGGCGAGGCGCAGGACGTCGCCAAGGCACTGGCCATGGCCCAGGACAAGGCGCGTTCCTGGGGCGGCGATCCGTCGCGTTTCGTGCTGATGGGCCATTCCGCCGGCGCGCACCTGGTGTCGCTGCTGTCCGCGGCCCCCTCCATCGCCAGCAACGCCGGCGCCGGCCCGTGGCTCGGCACGGTGGTGCTGGACAGCGCCGCGTACAACGTCGTCGACATCATGCAGAAGCAGCATTTCGGTCTGTACGACGAGGCCTTCGGCAACGACCAGCAGCTTTGGCGCGACGCGTCGCCGATCCTGCGACTGACCAGCGCGCCGGTGCCGATGCTGCTGGTCTGCGCCAGCCAGCGTTCGGATTCCTGCGCGCAGGCCCAGGCCTTCGCCGACAAGGCCAGGTCGCTGGGCGGGCGCGTGAGCGTCTATCCGATCGAGATGCGCCACGGCGAGATCAACGCGCAGCTTGGCGCGCCGGGCGACCTCACCGTGCAGGTCGACAACTTCCTGCACTCGTTGAACCTGCCGTAGCCACGGCAACGACGCACCCGGCCCGGCCGGGTGCGTTTTTCGGCGCTTCGGGTTACAGCTTCGCCAGCGCGGCGTTGAGCGTCGCGCTCGGGCGCATCGCGGCGGAGAGCTTCGCCGGATCCGGCCGGTAGTAGCCGCCGATGTCGACCGGCTTGCCCTGCACGGCGAGCAGTTCCGCGACGATCTTCGCCTCGTCTTCGGCCAACGCCCTGGCCAGCGGCGCGAACCTGGCCGCGAGCTCGGCGTCCTGCGCCTGCGCGGCCAGCGCCTGCGCCCAGTACAGCGCGATGTAGAAGTGGCTGCCGCGGTTGTCGATGGTGCCCAGCTTGCGGCCGGGCGACTTGTCGTTGTCGAGGAACTTCGCGTTGGCCGCGTCCAGCGCATCGGCCAGCACCTGCGCGCGCGCGTTGCCGGTCGCGTTGGCCAGGTGTTCGAACGAGGCGGCGAGGGCGAGGAATTCGCCCAGCGAATCCCAGCGCAGGTAATCCTCGGCCACGAACTGCTGCACGTGCTTGGGCGCGCTGCCGCCGGCACCGGTCTCGAACAGGCCGCCGCCGTTCATCAGCGGCACGATCGAGAGCATCTTCGCGCTGGTGCCCAGCTCCATGATCGGGAACAGGTCGGTGAGGTAGTCGCGCAGCACGTTGCCGGTGGCGGAAATCGTGTCCTTGCCGGCGCGGATGCGCGCGAGCGAGAACGCCATCGCGTCCACCGGCGACAGGATGCGGATGTCCAGTCCGTTCGTGTCGTGGTCGCGCAGGCAGCGCTCGACCAGCGCGATCAGGTTCCGGTCGTGCGCGCGCTGCGGATCGAGCCAGAACACGACGGGCGTATCCGACAAGCGCGCGCGGGTCACCGCCAGCTTCACCCAGTCGCGGATCGGCGCGTCCTTGGTCTGGCACATGCGCCAGATGTCGCCGGCGCGCACCTTGTGCTCCATCAGCACCTTGCCGGCATCGTCGATGACGCGCACCGTGCCCGCGCCGTCGATGCGGAAGGTCTTGTCGTGCGAACCGTATTCCTCGGCGGCCTGCGCCATCAGCCCGACGTTGGGCACGCTGCCCATCGTCGCCGGGTCGAACGCGCCGTGCGCCTTGCAGTCGTCGATCACCACCTGGTAGATGCCGGCGTAGTTGCGGTCCGGGATCACCGCCTTGGTGTCCTGCAACTCGCCGCCGGCGTTCCACATGCGGCCGCTGTCGCGGATCATCGCCGGCATCGACGCGTCCACGATCACGTCGCTGGGCACGTGCAGGTTGGTGATGCCCTTGTCGGAATTGACCATCGCCACGCCCGGGCGCTGGGCGTACAGCGCGGCGATGTCGGCCTCGACCTGCATGCGCGCGGCCTCGGGCAGTTCGCCCAGGCGCGCGTACAGGTCGCCGATGCCGTTGTTCGGGTCGAAGCCGATCCGCTTCAGCGCCTCGGCGTGCTTCTCCAGCACCGGCGCGTAGAAGCGCGAGACCGCGATGCCGAACATGATCGGATCGCTGACCTTCATCATCGTCGCCTTGAGGTGCAGCGAGAACAGCACGCCGCGCGCCTTCGCGTCGGCGATCTGCGCATCGACGAAGGCGGCCAGCTTCGCCGCGTCCAGCGCCGAGGCGTCCAGCACCTCGCCGGCCTGCACCTTCACCGGCGCGCGCAGCGGGAAGCTGCTGCCGGTGGCGCTGGTGAACTCGATGCGCACGCTGCCCGCGGCCGGCATCACGACCGATTGTTCGCTGCCGTAGAAATCGCCTTCGTCCATGTGCGCGACGTGCGATTTCGAATCCGCTTCCCACGGACCCATGCGGTGCGGGTGCTTCTTCGCGTACGCCTTCACCGCCTTCGGCGCGCGGCGGTCGGAATTGCCCTCGCGCAGCACCGGGTTCACCGCGCTGCCCTTGACCTTGTCGTAGCGCGCCTTCACGTCCTTCTCGCGGTCGGTCTTCGGTTCGTCCGGGTAGTCGGGCAGGGCGAAGCCGTGCGCCTGGAGTTCGGCGATCGCCGCCTTCAGCTGCGGGATCGACGCGCTGATGTTGGGCAGCTTGATGATGTTGGCCTGCGGGGTCTTCGCCAGCTCGCCGAGTTCGGCCAGGTCGTCGGCGACCGCCTGCCCGCCGGGCAGGTCCGGGAACTGCGCGAGGATGCGCGCGGCCAGCGAGATGTCGCGGGTGTCGACGGCCACGCCCGCGGTGGCCGCGTACGCCTGCACGATCGGCAGGAACGAGGCGGTGGCGAGGAACGGCGCCTCGTCGGTGAGGGTGTAGAGGATCTGCGCGGTGTCGGGCATGGCGGCGCTGCGTGGCGGAAAGGTCGTCATTGTCGCGCAATGCGTTCGGCGCGATCCAATCGGGCCGGCGGGGATCGACGCGGGCAACGCCGCTCGATTGGTCGCATCCGGGCATCGGACCGGCGCGCGTGTCCGCGACCGGTCCGGTTCCGCGTTCTAACGATGACCGGGGCGGGAAATCGCCTCGATCGAGCCAGGGCTCCTCCGGCGAAGCGCCCGGAATGCGGGTTTCGAGCGGTCCCGTTCTGGACTCGCGCCGTAAGGGGCGCAATACTGGACGTTTTATGGCGTGTCTGTGCCCGCGATCCCATTTCGTGGCGCGCCGCAACCGCGGCGCCACGGGTTCCGGCCAGCAATCGGGGAAGAACGCAACGTGTATACGGTCGAAGCGGTGGAACAGCGGGTCATCGGGGTCATCGCCGACCTCACCGAGGATTGGGACGTCGACATCGAAGGCGGCATGACTCCCGACACCACCATGGTCGGGGACGTCGGCTTCGCGTCGATCGACTTCATCCAGATGGCCGTCGCCATCGAAAGCGAGTTCAAGACCAAGCTCGGCTTCCAGGACCTGCTGATGCAGGGCGGCAAGTACATCGACGACGTGAGCGTGCGCCAGATCGCGGAGTTCGTCGCCGGGCGCCTCAACAACGGCGTCCCGGTCGCGCCGACCCAGCCGGCGATGGCGGCCGGCACCACGCGCGTGACCTCGATCCCGGAGGAACAGCGCGTCACCGCCGGCAAGCTCGCCACCTTCCGCCGCATCTTCCCGGCCCGCGACCTGGGCGACGACGGCACGCCGAAGAACGAGCGCGCCGTGTTCGTGCTGTCCCCGCCGCGTTCGGGTTCGACGCTGCTGCGCATCCTGCTCGCCGGCAATTCCGGCCTGTTCGCGCCGCCCGAGCTGCACCTGCTGCCGTACCGCACGATGGCCGACCGCCGCAAGGCCCTCGCCGGCGCGCACACCGACCACCTGCTCGAAGGCACCGCGCGCGCGCTGATGCAGCTCAACGGCTGGAGCGCCGAGCAGTCGCTGGCGTTCGTCGCCGATTGCGAAGCGCGCAACATGACCACCAAGGCGTTCTACCGCGAACTGCAGGCGCCGCTGAAGGGCGAACGCCTGCTGGTGGACAAGACGCCGTGGTACATCGTCGATGTCGACATCCTCAAGCGCATCGAACGCGACTTCGTGGATCCGCTGTACATCCACCTGGTCCGCCACCCGCTGGGCATGGTGCGCTCGTACGAGGAATCCTCGATGCAGCGCCTGCTGCCGATCGCCACGCAGGAAGGCAGCTTCGGCAGCCGCGAACTGGCCGAGCTGACCTGGCTGCTCGCGCAGCAGAACGTGCGCGAGATCGCGAAGGACGTGCCGCCCGGGCGCTGGCTGCAGGTGCGTTACGAGGACCTGGTGGTCCAGCCGGAAGCGGTGTTGCGGCGCATGTGCGACTTCCTCGGCATCGCCTACGAGGATGCGATGGTCAATCCGTACGACGACATGGACCGGCGCATGACCGACGGCGTGGCGACCGCCTCGCGCATGAGCGGCGACCTCAAGTTCCACCTGCACAACGCGATCAACCCCGACGCGGCCGATCGCTGGAAGCGCTTCTATTCCGAGGACGTGCTCGGGCGCGAAACGCGCGAGATGGCGGCGACGCTGGGCTACTGAGCCGGGTCGATCCCGGCCCGGCCATCGCGCGACAACGCCAGCCGGCAAGTTCCGGCAAGTCGCGCGCCGCCCGCTCCGCTAGGCTGTGGCGCACAGCGGCTGCCGGGAAGCGAGGATGATCCGCATGTTGCGTTGCCTGTTCCCCGCTTTGGCGGTGTTCGCCATGTCCGACCTGCCCGCGCAAACGCCGCCCGCCGCCGCGCCGCAAGCGCCGCCTTGCGCCGACGCCGCGCATCGCCAGTTCGATTTCTGGGTCGGCAACTGGGACGTGACCGGGCCGAAGGGCGAAAAAACCATCGGTCGCAGCCGGGTCGAATCGCGGCTGGGCGATTGCGTCGTCCACGAACACTGGTTCGGCGGCGGCGGCACCATCGGCGAGAGCTTCAACATCTACAACGCCGCGACCGGGCAGTGGGAACAGTTCTGGGTCGACAACGGCGGCAACCGCCTGCACCTCGTCGGCGGCTTCGTCGACGGGCGCATGGTGCTGGAAGGCCGGCACGACAAGCCCGATGCCGACAGCGGCATCGTCGGCCGCGAACGCATCGCATGGACGCCGAACGCCGACGGCAGCGTGCGCCAGCTGTGGGAATCGTCCAAGGACGACGGCAGGACCTGGACGGTGTCGTTCGACGGCCTGTACCGCAGGGCCGCGACGCCGGTTCCCTGAGTCGCGCGCAACGAAAAGGGCGCGGCTTTCGCCGCGCCCTTCGCGCATCGAAATGACGTCGGAATTATTTCACTTCGAAATCGCGGCTCTGGACCACGTTGCCGTCCAGCGAGATCTCGACCTTGTACTTGCCCGCGGGCCAGCCGTCCGGCTTGCTGATGCTGAAGTCGGTGACCTGCGGGCCGGACGCCACGTCCTTGTCCTGGCTATCGACGGTCTGGCCGTCCTGGTAGGTCCACTTCGCGTTCAGCTTGCCGCCCGCGCCATCGGTGGCGACCGAGGCGTGGATGGTGTCCTTCGTCGCGAAGGAGGTGGCTGCCATGGTCACCTTGTTGTCGGCGCCGACGGCGCTGCCGAGGTCGACCGAAACGACCGTCGCCGGGGTCGGCGCGGGCGCCGGGGCCGGTTCGACCGGGGCGGGCGCCGCGGCGGTGGCGGGCGGCGGCATGGTGCTCGCCATGTCGTCCTTCTTCTTGCAGCCGGCGAGCGCGACGGTTGCGAGCAGCGCGGCGGCGATGGCCAGCGAAATGCGGTTCCTGATCATGGATATCTCCTGTGGATGTCTGTAATCGGCGTTGGAGAACGGCGCGTACTCAGCCGTTCGCGTCCGGAAGCTTGAGCACCTGGCCCGGGAAGATCTTGTCCGGGTCGTCGATCTGGTCGCGGTTGGCGTCGAAGATCGCATGCCACTTGCTGGCCTTGCCGTAGTGCTTCTGCGCGATGTGCGAGAGCGTGTCGCCCTTCTGCACGGTGTAGGTCTGCTCGCCCGCGCCGGCGCCACCGCCGTCCGGCATGCCGTCGACCTTGCCGACCACGTTGGAGAAATCGGCCTTGCCGGTGCCGCCCGCGCCGCCGCCGGTACCCGGCACGGTGTCGACGTGGCCCTGCACGTTGGAAAAATCGGCCTTCTTTTCGCCGCCCGAAGCGAGCGACAGCGAATTCGGGTCGTTGGGGTTCTGCGGATTGGTCATTGGGGACTCCTGCCCATTTAAACCGCGGCCAGACTCCCATGCGAACCGTTAAGAAAACATCGCGCGACCGGGATCCGTTGGCCTGCGGTTCATTGTCGCCGGTCGCGGCCGGCCGTGGGCGCGGCCAGGCCCGGGGTCGCCCGCCACGGGTTGATGTCCAGCCCGCCGCGGCGGGTGTAGCGCGCGTCGACCGACAGTTCCCGTGGCCGGCCGCACGCGAGCAGGTCGACGAAGATCCGTTCCACGCACTGTTCGTGGAATTCGGCGTGGTCGCGGAAGGAGACCAGGTAGCGCAGCAGGCCGGCGCGGTCGATGCGCGGGCCGCGATAGGCGATCCGCACGCTGGCCCAGTCCGGTTGCCCGGTGACCGGGCAGTTCGATTTCAGCAACGCGCTCGCCAGCGCTTCGTCCGCATCGTCGTTCGCATCGAACGCGAGCAGCGAGGCGTCCGGCGGGCCGTAGCTGTCGATGGCGATGTCCTGCGCGTCGAGGTCGATCGCCGTTTCCGTATCGGCCATCGCCGGCAGGCCGAACGCGACCGCCACCGCTGCGCCCGCGGCGTGCGACAGATCGCGTTCGATCGCCTCGCGCACGGCGTCGTCGCTGGCGAAGCGGCTGGCGTTGAAGGAGTTGAGGTAGAGCTTCAGCGATTTGGATTCGACTAGGTTCGGCGAATCCGCGGGAACGGTGAACGTCGCGGTCGCGACCCGCGGCTTGCCGCGCGCGTCCAGCCAGGAGAGTTCGTAGGCGTGCCAGCGGTCGAAACCGGCGAAGGGCAACGCATCGTCGCGAATGCCGAGCGCGTCGCGGCCGAGGCTGCGCGCGATCGGGAACAGCAGCGAGGCGTCGTACTCGCGCGGATAGTCGACGTGGCGGCCGAGCGAGGAGTCTTGCGGGGTGCTCATACGGGGATTATCGCTCGGGTGGAGCGAGGAGGTGTCGCGGGGTTTGCAGCAACCGACCGTGAGGGCCGTGCTATCAATCCCACCACAAGGTGATCGCCTCTTGTTCCCGGATCTCCTCTTGCAGCGACTTAAGGTCTCCGACGCCTTGATCCACGATATCGGGGCAGAACTTGTACAGCTCCCGGGAGAACGCCCGCATGTCCTTGGGTTGGCTCTTCAAATCCATCTGCACAGTATCGGTTTCCGCCTGCCAGATATCGATTCCAAACGCCGCATCCCACTTCTCGAGGCGAAGCACGATATCTTCGCTCGTGAGTCCGTAGTTGACCCCGTCTGTCGCGGCGAGGCGCACGATATCGAATTGATCGTGGCCGCGCGCCAGAACCAGTTCAACTCCGCGTATCGCAGGGTCGTCTAGATTCCGGGTCGTTCCGACGAATGCCACGTAGCCCTGGGGCAAACGGGCCCGAAGCTTCAGCAGCAATGTTTTCGCCGAACCTTCGGGAACGAGTGCCGAATAGCCTCCACTCTTCTTCGCGCGACCAAAGTCCTGTGTCCAATACGGACGTACTTCCCCGCCGGATACTTCCGCCAAGACGCGTCCCGGATCGAATGCCAAGGATTGGGCACGCACCCCGCTGGCCGCAAGAAAGGCTGCGACAACAAGCGATAGCGAGCAAAGAATCCCAAGAACTCTCATGTCATTCCCACTCTGCTTACCGAGTAGTCAACACCGCGCCGCTTGATGCCAAACCACCGACACCCAGGAAATCCAGCGTCGCCTGCAGCATCGCGCGCAGGCC
This sequence comes from Thermomonas sp., assembly GCA_044226035.1. Lineage (GTDB taxonomy): Bacteria > Pseudomonadota > Gammaproteobacteria > Xanthomonadales > Xanthomonadaceae > Pseudoluteimonas. The sequence continues at coordinate 31,058 of JBGAHT010000033.1, forward strand.
GACGTCGAGCGCGCCTTCGTCCGGCGAATACAACGGCGAATGGTTCATCGGCATCGTCGCCGGATCCTTGCCCGCCGGCGTGCTGCCGACGAAGAAGAACATCACCGGCGCGGCGCCGGCGTAGT
>JBGAHT010000034.1:0-30968 GCA_044226035.1 Thermomonas sp.
GTCCTCGCGGGTGGTGGGCTCGCCCGACAGGGCGGCGCTGATGCGTTCCAGCCAGCTGCGGCGTTCGGCGCTGGGCTGGCTACTGTCGTCCTCGGACATTCGGGCGGCGGTCGCGGGCGGTCCCGCGCAGTGGGTTGGGCGGCAGTCTAGCGCGGACGCGTCGCGGGCCGGTGAATCGCGCCGCGCCCTCGCGCGGACGCGGCTTCAGCCCGGGGCGCCGATCGCCTGCGACAGCAGGCCCCACAGCGCCGCCGCGCCGATCACCGCCGGAACCACGAGCTTGGCCTTCGATGCGAACAGCACCGCCAGCGCCAACGCGAACAGCAGCAGCGGTCCCGGGCCGGTCAGGCTGACCTTGAGCAGGGCCAGCGTGGTCCCGGCGATCAGCCCGACCACGCCCGCGGACAGCCCGTCGAGGAACACGTGCACGCGCGGCTGGTGCACCAGGCGTTCGAGCGTGTCGTGGCCGAGCAGGGTGAAGGAGAACGCGGGCAGGAAGATGCCGGCGGTCATCGCGACCGCGCCCCACGGGCCGCCGCCGAGATAGCCGACGAAGGTCGAGAAGATGATCAGCGGCGCCGGCAGCAGGCCCGACAGCGCCAACCCGTCGAGGAACTGGGCGTTGCTCATCCACGCGCCCTGCCGCACGGCGTCGTGCTGCAGGAACGGAATCACGGTGTAGGCGCCGCCGAAGGTCAGCAGCCCGGCCTTCAACCCCGACCAGAACAGCGCGGCCAGCGGCAAATCGCCGTGGCGCGCGGGTGCGACGTCGGCGACGCCGCCGCTGAGCACGGCGAAACCGGTCAGCCCGCCCATCGCCACCGCGTAGCCGACCACGCCGGCGACGGACAACGCGGCCAGCGCCCACGCCGCCAGCCGCGAACCTTGCCGCCGCGCCAGCAGGTAGATCGCGCCGGCGAGGACCAGGATGATCGCGAAATGGATGCCGGCCAGTTGCGCCGCGGTCGCGCCAATGGCGATCCCCCACAACCAGCGGTCGGTGACCACGTGCCCGCCGATGCGCACCACCGCGCGCACGATCAGCGCGGCGACCGCGACCTGCACCGCCGCGAACACCGTCGCCACGCCCTGCATCCGCAAGCCGTAACGCACGTAGGCCCACGACAACGCGAACATCAGCACGAACCCGGGCAGCATGAAGCCGAGCCCGGCGAGCACGCCGCCCCAGCGCCCGCGCGAACGCATGCCGAAATACACGCACAGCTCGTGCGCCTCCGGCCCCGGCAGCACCTGGTAGACCGCGAGCACGCGATTGAACTGCGCGCTGCCGATCCAGCGTTCCTCGTCGACCAGTTCCTGCCGGATCATCGCGATCTGCGCCACCGGGCCGCCCCAGGCCAGCGCGCCGAAGCGCAGGAAGCGCAGGAACAGCCGCAGCCACGGTTCGCGCGGAACGGCGTCGCCATCGCCGTCGCGGGCCGTCGCGTCCGCCTGCATCCCGGCGTCAGGGTTCACGGTAGGGATCGTCGATCCCGAGCCCGGCGAGGATCTCGCGCTCCAGCTGCTCCATGCATTCGGCTTCGCGCGCGTCCTGGTGGTCCCAGCCGAGCAGGTGCAAGGCGCCGTGCACGGTCAGGTGCGCGTAGTGCGCGGCCAGCGGCTTCTTCTGTTCCCTGGCCTCGCGCGCGACGACCGGCGCGCACAGCACGAGGTCGCCGAGCAGCGGCAGCTTCACGCCCTTGGGCAGCTTCACCCCGTCGGCGACGTCGGCGGGAAAGCTGAGCACGTTGGTCGCGTAGTCCTTGCCGCGGTAGTGGCGGTTGAGCGCGCGGCCTTCCTTGGCGCCGACGATGCGCACGGCGAGGTCTGCCTCGCGGATGCGCCCTTCCAGCGCGGCCGCGACCCAGCGGCGGAAACTCACCGCCGCCGGCAATCCCGCGCGCGGCGCGGCGTAGCTGACGGCGACATCGAGGCGGATCGGACCGCGGGTCATTGCGATTTCCAGTCGCCAGGGTCGTACGTGATGTCCACCACGCGCGCATCCTTGGATTTTTTCGCGATCTCCGCGGTCGCGGCGCTGTCGTAGCAACTCTTGCCCTGGATCTCGGCGGTGCGCTGGACCAGGATCCTGGCGATCGCGTCAGGGTCGGCGTCGCTGGGGACTTCGATCGTGTTGTCCAGGCACCCGCCGATGTTGTCGACTTCGATCGCCGATACCAGGGTCCGGGCGGCATTGTCCGCCAGCGCCTGGAAAGCGTCTTCGTCGATGCGTTCCCGCGCGGCGGAAACCCGGACCTTGAAGAAATACAGCTGCTTGTAGAAGAGGAATCCATCCGAATGCATGGGCATTCCGAGCGGTTGCATGTTCAACTGCATGCGCAGCTTGCGTCCCATCGGAGCGTTCGCTTCCACCAGTCCGCGCAAGATCGCTTCGCGCCCGCCGTCCCCGGAAGCGGGCGCCGGGGATGGCTCGATGGCTTGCGTGCCCGGGCCCGGGGCAGCCAGTAGCGGAAAGTCGGTTTCATCGGCCATGCGGACATCGGTGTAGTAACCGGCCTGTTCGGCGGACTGGATGCCGGCCTTGAATTCGGCCATGCCCTGCCGGATCGCATCGGCCTGCGCCTCGAGCCCGGCCGGATAGACGAACACATCGATGCGCGATTCCTGGTGGTCCTTGAGCGCATAGCGGAAACCGGCGCCGCTGGCCTTGTTGCGTTCGTCGTATTCCGACTCTTCGAGGGTGAAATCGCCTACGGCCAGCGGCGCGATGATGTAGCTGGTTTCGATGAATGGCCGCGCAGACCGCGCCGGGGATTCGTCCGCATGCGCGCCGGCGACCGCCGCCAACGAGGCGAAGGCGAATGAATACGCGAGGATCGATGCCGGTCTGGCCATTGCTTGGTCGCCCGCTGGGTTCGCGCCGAGTCTACGCCCGGATCCGATCAGGATGGGCCGGTGCTTGCATCCTTGGCATCCCGCGCCTCGTAGGCGTTGACGATGCGCGCGACCAGCGGGTGGCGCACGACGTCGCGCGCCTCGAAGAAGGTGAAGCTCACGCCATCCACGCCGCGCAGCACTTCCACCGCGTCCTTCAGCCCGGACTTCTGGTGCTTGGGCAAATCGACCTGGGTCAGGTCGCCGGTGATCACCGCGGTGCTGCCGAAACCGAGCCGGGTGAGGAACATCTTCATCTGCTCGATGCTGGTGTTCTGCGCCTCGTCGAGGATGACGAAGGCATCGTTCAGCGTGCGTCCGCGCATGTACGCCAGCGGCGCGATCTCGATGACGTTCTTCTCCAGCAACCGCGCGACCTTGTCCACGCCGAGCATCTCGTACAGCGCGTCGTACAGCGGGCGCAGGTAGGGATCGACCTTCTGGCTCAGGTCGCCGGGCAGGAAGCCGAGCTTCTCGCCGGCTTCCACCGCGGGCCGAACCAGGATCAGCCGCTGCACGCGCGACTGGTTCAGCGCCTCCACCGCCATCGCCACCGCGAGGAAGGTCTTGCCGGTGCCGGCCGGGCCGATGCCGAAGTTGATGTCGTGGGTGGCGATCGCGTGCAGGTACTTGCGCTGGTTGTCGCCGCGGCCGCGCAGGGTGCCGCGCTTGACCTTGATCGCGATCTCCTGCGGCACGTAGTCCGGCGCGGACGCGGGCGCATCGGTGGCGTCCGCGCCCAGGCGCAGGTGCACGGCGTGCTCGTCCAGGGTTTCCGACGCGGCCTCGTCGTAGAGCTGGCGCAGCAGGCGTTCGGCGCGCGCGACCGCGTCGGCGTCCTCGCCGGTGATGCGGAACACGTTGCCGCGGTTGGCGATTTCCACCCCCAGCCGCAGTTCGACCAGGCGCAGGTGGGCGTCGAACGGCCCGGCCAGGTTGGCGAGGCGTTCGTTGTCGGCGGGTTCAAGGACGAAGTCGCGCTGGGACATGGGGCGGGCAGGGTAGCGCGCCGGGGTGGCCGTCGCCATCATCGGCTTCCAATTTAATTAATCATATAGTTAAATATGGAAATGGAAGCGCTCCGGCCTGCCAAGCCCCGCGTCCGCAGCACCGTCCCGGCGCGCAAGCGCGCCCCGGGCCGGCCGCCACGCAGCGAAGCCGGGCCGCCGGCCGAGCAACGCGACCTGCTGCTCGATGCCGCCATCGCCTGCTTCGTGCGCAAGGGCATCGCCGCGACCAGCCTGCGCGACATCGCCGCCGAGGCGCACGTGACCCCGGCGCTGCTGCATTACTACTTCGGCGACAAGGCGCAACTGCAGGAGGCGCTGGTCGCCGATCGCCTGTTGCCGCTGCTGGCGGACCTGCGCGCGGCCATCGCCAGCGCCGGCGACGACGTGGCCGCGCTGTTGGCCGCGTTCGTGTCCGGCATCGGCCGGGTCGCGACGAAGCATCCCTGGCTGCCGCCGCTGTGGGTGCGCGAGGTGCTGTGCGAAGGCGGCGCGCTGCGCGACGTGCTGTTCGAACGCATCGGTCCGCAGATCCCGCAGGTGATGGCCAAGCGCTTCGCCGAGGCGCAGGCGCGCGGCGAGATCAACGAAGACCTCGATCCGCGCCTGCTGATGGTGTCGCTGGTCGGGCTGACCCTGTTCCCGATCGCCGGCGCGCCGATCTGGCGGCGCCTGTTCGCCGGCGATCCCGGCGCCGCGACGCTGGACATGGATACCTTCCGCAAGCACACGCTCGCGCTGCTCGACCGCGGCATCGACCTCAGGGAGCCATCGCCGTGAACGCATCGAAGATCGCGCCGCTGTTCGCCGCATTGCTGCTCGCGGCCTGCGCGAAGCACGCGCCGCAGGCCCTGGGCACGCTGGAATACGACCGGGTGACGTTGCCCGCGCCGGTCGCCGAGCGCATCGTCGCCATCGACGTGCGCGAAGGCCAGCAGGTCGATGCCGGCGCGCGCCTGCTCACGCTGGAACGCACCCGCGCCGAAGCGCAAACCGAGGCCGCGCAGGCGGAAGCGCAACGCCAGCGCGAGGCGCTGGTCGAACTCGAAGCCGGCGCGCGCAGCGAACGGATCGCGCAGGCGCGCGCGTCGGTGTCCGCCGCGCAGGCGGCCGCGCGCGATGCGAATGCCTACTTCGATCGCCTGCGCCCGCTCGGAACGCGGAAACTCGTTGCCGCCGCCGACGTCGATCGCGCCCGCGCCGCCGCCTCCAGCGCGAACGCGCAGGTGAAACTCGCGCAGGCCGCGCTCGACGAACTGCTGCACGGCTCGCGCCGCGAGGACATCGCCCAGGGCGAGGCCGCGGTGCGCGCCGCCGAGGCGCAGGCCACGGTGCAGGTCGCGACGCTGGACAAGCTGGACGTGCGCGCGCCACGCGCCGGCCGCATCGACAGCCTGCCGTACAAGCTCGGCGACCAGGCGCCGGTCGGCGCGCCGCTGGCGATCCTGCTGGTCGGCGATGCGCCGTACGCGCGCATCTACGTGCCGGAAACCCTCCGCGCCAGCGTGAAGGTCGGCGACAAGGCGCGCGTGTTCGTGGACGGCCGCGACGCCGCATTGCCGGGAACCGTGCGCATGATCCGCAGCGAAGCCAGCTTCACCCCGTACTACGCGCTGATCGGCAAGGACGCGGCGCGCCTGAGCTACCTCGCCGAAATCGCGCTGGGAAAGGATGCCGCGCAACTGCCTGCGGGCTTGCCGGTGCGGGTGGAGTTCGGCGAATGAAACCATTTTCCTCCGTTCGTCCCGGGCGTAGCGAAGCGAAGTCGAAGGACGCTTCGCGAGCGTGCCCTTCGACTTCGCGCCTGCGGCGCTACGCTCGGGGCGAACGGGGATGAACGACATCGCCATCCGCGCGCGCGGCCTGACCAAGCGCTTCGGCGAACTGGTCGCAGTCGACCATGTCGATCTCAATGTGCCGAAGCAGCAGGTCTACGGCTTCCTCGGCCCGAACGGGTCCGGCAAGTCGACCACCATCCGCATGCTGTGCGGGCTGCTGACGCCGACCGCGGGCGAGATCGAGGTGCTGGGCCTGCGCATCCCCGAACAGGCCGAGGCGCTGCGCCTGCGCATCGGCTACATGACCCAGAAGTTCTCGCTGTTCGAGGACCTGACCGTGCGCGAGAACCTCGAATTCCTCGCCGCGGTGCAGGGGCTGGACAAGCCGCGCGCGCGCAAGCGCATCGACGACCTCGTCGCGCAATACCACTTCGAAGACCGGCAGGGACAACTCGCCGGCACGCTCAGCGGCGGGCAGAAGCAGCGCCTCGCGCTGGCCGGCGCGGTGATCCACGAACCCGAGCTGCTGTTCCTCGACGAACCCACCAGCGCGGTCGATCCCGAATCGCGCCGCGATTTCTGGGAGAAGCTGTTCGACCTCGCCGACGCCGGCACCACGCTGCTGGTGTCGACGCACTACATGGACGAGGCCGAACGCTGCCACCGCATCGCGATCCTCGACTCGGGCCGCCTCGTCGCCGACGGCACGCCGCGCGAACTCACCTCCGCGCTGGCCGGGCGCACGCTGGAGGTGCACGCCGCGCAGCCGCGGCGCGCGCAACAGGCGCTGGTCGGTTTGCCGGGCGTGCTCAGCGTGGCCCAGATCGGCAACAGCCTGCGCGTCCTCGTCGCCGGGAACGGCGATGCGAACGCGCGCGTCGCCGACGCGTTGCGGGCCGCGAACCTGCAGGCCGAGGTCGCGCCGGCGGAACCCAACCTCGAAGACGTGTTCGTCTCGGCCACGCGCGGGCGCGACCCGCGGCGCGAGGCCGCATGAAGCTGCAGCGCCTGCTCGCGGTGATGGCCAAGGAGTTGCGGCAGCTGCGCCGCGACCGGATCACGCTGGCGATGATCGTCGGCATCCCGGTGATGCAGCTGGTGCTGTTCGGCTACGCGATCAACCTCAACCTGCGCGGGCTCTCGGCCGGCATCGCCGACCAGGCGAACACCGCCGGCTCGCGCGCGCTGGTGATGGACATGGTCGCGACCGGCGTGATCGAACCCACGCTCGCGGCGAATACGCCGCAACAGCTGATGGATGCATTGCGCCGCGGCGAGATCAGCGTCGGCGTGGTGGTGCCGCCGGATTTCGAGCGCCGCCGCATCGACGGGCGCGAGGCGGTGCAGGTGCTGGTCGACGGCAGCGACACGGTGGTGCAGGGCGCGGCGCTGCAACTGGCGCAGATGCCGCTGGACGACAACCGCGCGCTGGCGAACGCCAGCGGCGCGCGCGAAACCACGCCGCAGCAGATCGGCGTGGTCAGCTTCTACAACCCCGAGCGGCGCTCGGCGGTGAACATCGTGCCGGGCCTGATCGGCGTGATCCTGACCATGACCATGGTGCTGTTCACCGGCGTGTCGATCGTGCGCGAGCGCGAACGCGGCAACATGGAGCTGCTGATCGCCACGCCGATCACCCGCGGCGAACTGATGATCGGCAAGGTGCTGCCGTACGTGGCGATCGGCCTGGTGCAGACCACGCTGGTGCTGCTGCTCGGGTTGTGGCTGTTCCAGGTGCCGGTGCGCGGCAGCGTGCTCGACGTCTACCTCGCCGCGATGCTGCTGGTCGTCGCCAACCTCACCCTCGGCCTGCTGATCTCGACCCGCGCGCAGTCGCAGTTCCAGGCGATGCAGATGACGTTCTTCGTGTTCCTGCCGTCGATCCTGCTGTCGGGCTTCATGTTCCCGTTCGCCGGCATGCCGCGCGCGATCCAATGGTTCGCCGAGATCCTGCCGCTGACGCATTTCCTGCGCCTGATCCGCGGGATCATGCTGCGTGGCGCCGGCATCGCCGAACTCTGGCGCGACGTCGCCGCGCTGGTCGCTTTCACCGCGGTGATGATGACCGCGGCGATCTTGCGGTTCCGCAAGCGCCTCGACTAACCGGGCGAGTGCGCCGACCCGTCCTTGCGCAGGGCGACGCCGTTCATGCAGTAGCGCAGTCCGGATGGCGGTGGACCGTCGGGGAACACGTGGCCGAGGTGCGCGTCGCAGATGTTGCAGGTGGTTTCGATGCGCAGCATGCCGTGGCTGTCGTCGCTGCGGTAGGCGATCACGTCCGCCGCCACCGGCTGGGTGAACGACGGCCAGCCCGTGCCGGATTCGAATTTTTCGCGGGCGTCGAACAGCAGGGTTCCGCAGCATGCGCAGCCATAGAGCCCCGGCGCGAACAGCCCGCACGAGGCGTGGCTGAAAGCGCGTTCGGTCCCGGCCTCGCGGGTGACGCGGAATTCCTCCGGACTGAGCTGCGCGCGCCATTCGTCGGCGGTCTTTTCGACCCGGCGCGGCGGCGGCGGATTCCCGTTCGCGGCGAGGGCGAGGACGTCAGGCCACTTCAGCATGGGAATCCTCCATCGCATCGGAAGTCGTCGCCACGCGCCCACGCAGCGAATTGCTCATCGCCTCGGTGATGACCACATCGGCGAACTGCCCGATGAGCCGCTTCGGCGCGGGGAAGTTCACCGAGCGCATGTTCTCGGTCTTGCCGGTGAGCTCGTCCGGATTCTTCTTTGACGGGCCTTCCACCAGCACGGTCTGCACGCTGCCGACCATCGCCTGCGAAATGCCCATCGCGTGCGCGTTGATGTGCTTCTGCAGCCGATCCAGCCGCACGTGCTTTTCGGCATCGGAGACGCTGTCTTCCAAATCCGCGGCCGGCGTGCCGGGGCGGCGCGAGTAGATGAAGGAGAAGCTCTGGTCGAAGCCCACGTCCTCGATCAGCTTCATGGTCTTGTCGAAGTCGGCGTCGGTCTCGCCGGGGAAACCGACGATGAAGTCCGAGCTGATCGAGATGTCCGGGCGCACCGCGCGCAGCTTGCGGATCTTCTGCTTGAATTCCAGCGCGGTGTAGCCGCGCTTCATCGCCGCCAGCACGCGGTCGCTGCCCGATTGCACCGGCAGGTGCAGAAAGTTCGCCAGCTTGGGCACGTCGCGGTAGGCCTCGATGAGCGAATCGGAGAACTCCAGCGGGTGCGAGGTGGTGAAGCGGATGCGGCCGATGTCGTCGATCTCGGCGATCGCGCGGATCAGCAGGCCGAGGTCCGCGATTTCGCCGTCGCCGAATGGCCCGCGGTAGGCGTTGACGTTCTGGCCGAGCAGGTTGACCTCGCGCACGCCCTGGGCCGCCAGTTGCGCGACTTCGACCAGCACGTCCTCGAACGGGCGGCTGACTTCCTCGCCGCGGGTGTAGGGCACCACGCAGAAGCTGCAGTACTTGCTGCAGCCTTCCATGATCGAGACGAAGGCGCTCGGGCCTTCCGCGCGCGGTTCCGGCAGGCGGTCGAACTTCTCGATCTCGGGGAAGCTGATGTCCACCTGCGGCTGGCCGGAGGCGCGGCGCTCGCGGATCAGCTCCGGCAGGCGGTGCAGGGTCTGCGGGCCGAACACCAGGTCGACGTAGGGCGCGCGCTTGACGATGCCCGCGCCTTCCTGCGAGGCCACGCAGCCGCCGACGCCGATCAGCACCGGCCTGCCGTCCTGTTTCAGCGACTTCCAGCGGCCGAGCTGGCTGAACACCTTTTCCTGCGCCTTCTCGCGGATCGAGCAGGTGTTGACCAGGATCACGTCCGCCTCGGTGGCGTCGTCGGTCAGTTCGAGGCCTTCGTGTTCGGCCAGAACGTCGGCCATCTTCGCCGAATCGTACTCGTTCATCTGGCAACCGTGGGTTTCGATGAACACTTTTCCGCGGCGCGGAGCGGCGGTCGCGGGCGCGGCCGGCGGGGCGGCCTCGAGCGGGGCTTGGATCATGTCTCGTCTCCGGGGCGCGGTGGGTAATCCGGGCCGGTTGAAGGCGCGAGATTAGCAGACGCCCCGACGCAGCCGGTCCGCGCGCGCCGGTCCGGGCCCGGCGCGGACGGCGGCGATGGAAGGGGCCGGCGGGCCGAAACGCGAACGCGGTCGCGTTCAAGGAAATCAAAGGCTTGTCAAGGATTTCGAATCGGGGGATAGTCCGGCGCATGAGGGGATGGGGAATCGTCTGGTGCGTGCTGGGGCTGCTTGCGGCCGGTCCGGCCGTGGCCGGCACCTTGTACCGCTGCGACGGCGCCGATGGCGGGCGCAGCTATGTCAGCAAGCGCGTTCCGGGCGCGAAGTGCGTCGCGATCAGCAGCTACCAGGACGTGCGGCGCGCGCCCGCGGCATCGGCCCCGGCGGCCTCCGGCAACGCCACCGCCACGGTCCGCGTGGACGGCTCCCCGGCCAGCGAGGTGTTGCCGGCCGCCGCGCCGAAAACCGCCTCCGGCCCGCCGCCGGCCAAGGCGAAGTTCGTGCGCATGGCCACGTCCACGATCTATTCCTACGTGGACGCCAACGGCATCCGCAATTTCAGCAACCGGCGGCCGCGCGGCGTGGCCAACGTCAGCGCGCACTCGATCCAGTACGCCGTCTTCCAGATGGAAACCTGCTACGCCTGCGGCCTGCAGCCGGGCGTCGATTTCGGCAAGACCCGGCTCAACACCAGCGCGTATAAGGACGAGATCGCCCAGGCTTCGCGCGATTACGGGGTGGACGAGGCGGTCATCCGCGCGGTCATCCACGCCGAATCCGCGTTCCGGCCGACCGCGCTGTCGCGGGTCGGGGCGCAGGGCCTGATGCAGCTGATGCCGGCGACCGCCCGCCGCTTCGGGGTCTCCGATTCCTACAACGCGGCGCAGAACATCCAGGGCGGCGTGCAGTACCTGGCCTGGCTGCTCAAGCGCTACGGCGGCGACCTCAAGCTCGCCGCGGCCGGCTACAACGCCGGCGAGGGCGCCGTGGACAAGTACCGGGGCGTGCCCCCGTACAGCGAGACCCGGCGCTACGTGGACCGGGTTTCGACCCTGGCCGAACGCTACCGCGGCAGCCTTGCCCAGCGCTGAGGCCGTTGCCGGCGTTGTCGGCCGATTCAGCGTTCCGTTACACTTCGCCGTCTTTATGCGGCGGCCCGTCTCCGCGTCATCGCGCGGCTTCACGGGCGGTCTGGGCCAGGATCCACGGAGCACCGGATGGCTATTGAAACAACGATGAACCCCGCCAGCGACGGGGACGGACCGGACGACACGGGCCGGCGCAAGTTCCTGACCGCGACCACCGCGGTCGTCGGCGCGGTCGGGGTCGGATTCGCCGCGGTCCCGTTCATCAAGTCCTGGAACCCGAGCGAGCGCGCCAAGCAGGCCGGCGCCCCGATCAAGGTCGACATCTCCGCGCTGCAGGAAGCCCAGCAGCTGACCGTCGCCTGGCGCGGCAAGCCGCACTACGTCGTGCGCCGCACCAAGGCCATGCTCGCCACGCTGCCGGAAATGGATTCGACGGTGCTGGACCCGAAGTCCAGCAACGGCGACCAGCAGCCGAAGTACGCGCAGAACGAATACCGCTCGATCAAGCCCGAGATCCTGGTGATCGAGGCGGTCTGCACCCACCTCGGCTGCGCGCCGGAGTTCGTGCCGGAGATCAGGCCGCAGCCGTTCTACGAGGACTGGAAGGGCGGCTACTTCTGCCCCTGCCACAAGTCGAAGTACGACCTCGCCGGCCGCGTGTTCAAGGCGCAGCCGGCGCCGGCCAACCTGCCGGTGCCGCCGTACCACTTCATCGACGACAACACGATCGAGATCGGCGTCAACCCGACGGGAGCCGCGTAAGCCATGAGCAACGTGATCACGCGCACCGCGAACAACGTGTGGGACTGGGTCAACGCCCGCGCGCCCGCGCTCATGCCGATGTACCGCAAGCACATGAGCGAGTACTACGCGCCGAAGAACTTCAACTTCTGGTACTACTTCGGCTCGCTCGCCCTGCTGGTGCTGGTCAACCAGATCGTCACCGGCATCTTCCTGACGATGCAGTTCAAGCCCAGCGCGGCCGAGGCGTTCGCCTCGGTCGAGTACATCATGCGCGACGTGGAATGGGGCTGGCTGATCCGCTACATGCACTCCACCGGCGCGTCGCTGTTCTTCATCGTCGTGTACCTGCACATGTTCCGCGGCCTGATGTACGGCAGCTACCAGAAGCCGCGCGAGCTGGTGTGGCTGCTGGGCATGGTCATCTACCTGGTGCTGATGGCCGAGGCGTTCATGGGCTACGTGCTGCCCTGGGGGCAGATGTCGTTCTGGGGCGCGAAGGTGATCATCTCGCTGTTCGGCGCGATCCCGGTCGTCGGCAACGGCCTGACCGAATGGATCATGGGCGACTACATCCCCTCGGACGCCACGCTCAACCGCTTCTTCGCCCTGCACGTCATCGCGCTGCCGCTGGTGCTGCTGCTGCTGGTGGTGCTGCACCTGGGCGCGCTGCACGAAGTGGGTTCGAACAACCCCGAGGGCGTGGACATCAAGCACGGCCCGAAGGGCAACCGCTGGTCGCCGACCGCGCCGGCCGACGGCATCCCGTTCCACCCGTACTACACGGTGAAGGACATCTTCGGCACCGGCTTCTTCCTGGCCATCGCCGCCTTCATCATCTTCTTCGCGCCGACCTTCGGCGGCTGGTTCCTCGAGCACGACAACTTCACCGCGGCCAACCCGATGGTGACGCCCGAGCACATCAAGCCGGTGTGGTACTTCACCCCGTACTACGCGATGTTGCGCGTGGTGCCGTCGTTCTTCGGGATCAAGCTGTGGGGCGTGCTGGTGATGTTCGGCGCGATCGTGCTGCTGTTCCTGGTGCCGTGGCTGGACAAGTCGAAGGTCAAGTCCTACCGCTCCCGCGGCCCGCTGTCGTGGACGATGCTCGCGATCTTCGTGGTCAGCTTCCTGTGGCTGATGAAGATCGGCGCCGGCCCCGGCACCGACCCGGTCGAGGCGATCATCGGCCGCGTGCTCACTTTCCTCTACTACGCCTTCTTCATCACCATGCCGGTGTGGACGAAGATCGACAGGACCAAGCCGGTGCCGGAACGGGTGACGATGCATGACTAAGTTCGCATTCCGACTGCTGCCCGCGCTGCTGGCGGGCTTGTTCGCCGCGGCGCCGGCGCTGGCCGAGGAAACCGCCGGCCTGATGCACGCCGGCACCGACCTGGGCGACCAGGCCTCGCTGCAACGCGGCGCGCAGTTGTTCATGAACAACTGCTCGGGCTGCCATTCGCTGCAGTACCTGCGCTATTCGCGCATGGCCAGCGACCTGGGCCTGACCGAGCAGGAGGTGATGGACAACCTCAACTTCACCGGCGGCAAGATCGGCGACCAGGTGCACGTCGCGCTGACCGAGGACCAGGCCAAGCAGTTCTTCGGCAAGATGCCGCCGGACCTGAGCCTGATCGCGCGCGTGCGCGGCACGGACTGGATCTACACCTACCTGAAGTCGTTCTACCTCGACGAAACGCGGCCGCTGGGCTGGAACAACAAGCTGTTCCCGAACGCGTCGATGCCGAACCCGCTGTGGGAGATGCAGGGCCTGCAGCAGCCGGTCTACGGCAAGGCCGAAGCAGGCGGCGACCGCCCGGTCGAGAAGCTGGTGCTGGCGACGCCGGGCTCGCAGACGCCCGCGCAGTTCGACCAGAGCGTGCGCGACATCACCGCCTTCCTCGAGTACGCCGGCGAGCCGGCGGCGCTCAAGCGCCAGAGCCTGGGCGTGTGGGTGGTGCTGTTCCTCGCATTCTTCACCTTCCTCGCCTGGCTGCTCAAGAAGGAATTCTGGAAGGACGTGCACTAGCCGCGGCCCACGACGCGGCGACCGGGGCGACCGTCCGCACGGGGTGGACGGCGCCGATGCGGCCGGCGGATTCCGGCTGTATGGAGAAGGCCGATGATGGCTGCGAGTCCGCGTATGCGTAATGCCCTGACCCTGTTTTCCTCGGTGGACGACGTGCTGTGCCACCGCGTGCGCCTCGTCCTCGCGGCGAAGGGCGTCACCTACGACTTCATCCCGGTGGATCCGCAGAATCCGCCCGAGGACCTGGTCGACCTCAACCCGTACCACTCGGTGCCGACCCTGGTCGAACGCGACCTGGTGCTGTACGCCGCCTCGGTGGTCAGCGAATACCTCGACGAGCGTTATCCGCATCCGCCGCTGATGCCGGTCGATCCGCTCTCGCGCGCGCGCCTGCGCCTGGCGATGCTGCGCATCGAGCACGACTGGGTGCCGCAGGTGCAGGCGATCCAGCTCGGCAACAAGCAGCAGGCCGAGGCCGGGCGCAAGCGCCTGAAGGAGCTGCTTACCGCCGCGGTGCCGCTGTTCAAGGCCAGCAAGTTCTTCCTGAACCCGGAAATGAGCCTCGCCGACTGCGCGATGGCGCCGATCATCTGGCGCCTGGAGGCGCTCGACATCCCGCTGCCGAAGGACGGCAAGGTGATCGAGGACTACGGCAACCGCATCTTCCGCAACCCGGGCTTCCTGCGCAGCCTCACCCCGCAGGAACGCAACCTGCGCGAGATTCCGGCGTGAAACCGGGATTCGCGATTGGTGATTCGTGATTCGCAGGGCGAATGCGGACGCGGGTTGCCGTGGCGCGCTTTTGCGGATCGCCAATCCCGAATCCCCAATCACTGCTTCACCATGACCGACGCGCCCGCCATGACTTCGCATCGCCCGTACCTGTTGCGGGCGTTGTACGAGTGGATCGCCGACAACGGCCTCACCCCGCACCTGCTGGTCGACGCGACGAAACCCGGCGTGCGCGTGCCGACGCATGCGGTGAAGGACGGCCGCATCGTGCTCAACATCGCCGAACGCGCGGTCGCGCACCTGCAGATGGACAACGACGACGTGCGCTTTTCGGCGCGCTTCGGCGGCGTCAGCCATGCGGTGATCGTGCCGATCGACGCGGTGGTCGCGATCTACGCGCGCGAGAACGGGCAGGGCATGGAATTGCCGCCGGACATCGCCACGCAGGGTTCCGCTTCGCCGGACGAATCCGATTCCAGGCGCGACGACACGCCTCCGGACGACGAGCCGCCGCGCAGCGAACCGCCGCCCAAGCGCGGCGGGCATTTGCGCATCGTCAAATAGCTTGCGCTGTCGTCCCGAGGCGAAGCCGGAGGACCTGCTTTTTTCTTCGCCCGTGGCCGGCAACAGCAGACCCCTCGCTGGCGACCGGGACGACCGATTCGATCAGTGCAGCGTCACCACCGGCGTCGACCGCGCCGGTCCGGTGAACGACACCAGTTCGTCGCCCATCAGCACCAGCCGGCCGACGTGGCGTTCCTGACCGTCCTCGGAATACTCGAAGCGGAAGCTGCGTTCCAGCCCCAGCCGCCCATCGCGGCGACGGCGCAGGCGCAGGCCGTCCGCATGCACGGTCTGGTCCAGCCATTGCACGCCGGCGGCGTGGCAGGCGTTGCGGCCCACTTCCTCGGCGCGTTCGGCGGCGGTGCGCGCGCTGCTCCACCATGCGTAGCCGAGGGCGATGGCGACGAGCAGCAGGATCGGGCCCATCAGCGCGGCGTCGGCCCGAGCTTCATCGAGAAGTCGATGGCATGCACGTGCTTGGTCAGGCCGCCGATGGAAATGCAGTCGACGCCGTCTTCGGCGATGGCGCGCAACGTGGTCATGTCCACGCCGCCGGACACCTCGAGCGGGATGCGGCCGTCGAACGGGGCGGATTTGGCGATGCGCACGGCCTCGCGCCGCGTCGCCGCGTCGAAATCGTCGATGAGGATGCGCGTGCAGCCCGCCGCAAGGGCTTCGCGCAACTGGTCCAGCGTTTCCACTTCCACGATCAGCGGCAGGTCCGGGTGCCGCGCGCGCGCCGCGTCGATCGCGCCCGCGACCGAACCGGCGACGCGGATGTGGTTTTCCTTGAGCATGACCGCGTCGTACAAACCGATGCGGTGGTTGTCGCCGCCGCCGACGCGCACCGCGTATTTCTGCGCCAGGCGCAAACCGGGGAGGGTCTTGCGCGTGTCGAGGATGCGCGTGCCGGTGCCGCGCACGGCATCGACGTGGCGCGCGGTGGTGGTGGCGGTGCCGCTGAGCGTCTGCAGGAAGTTCAGCGCGGAGCGTTCGGCGCTGACCAGCGCGCGGCTGCGGCCGTGCAGCGTCGCGACCACCGTGCCCTTCGCGACGTGGTCGCCTTCGGCGCAACGCCAGTCGATGCGCACGTCCGGGTCGAGCGCGCGGTGCACCGCGTCGAACCACGGCCGGCCCGCGAGCACGCAGTCTTCCTTGCACAGCAGGTAGGCCGATTCGGGCGCGTCGGGCAACAGGTCGGCGGTGACGTCGCCGCTGCCGATGTCCTCGGCCAGCGCCGCGGCCACGTCGCCGGCGATGGCCTCGGCCGGTGGCGGGGCGAAGCGTTCGCCGCTCATGCGCCCGGGAAGCCCGCGGCCTGCGCGGTGGCGATGCCTTCCTCGGCGAGCAGCACCGGGATGCCGTCGTCGATGCGGTAGGCCAGCGCGCGGTCGCGGGTCAGCAGCGCCTCGCGCAGCGGTTCGCGTTGCGGCGAACCGTCGACGCGTTGCAGGCCGCCGGCCGCGATCGCGCGGTTCAGCGCTTCGAGCCCGGCGCCGTCGAGCAGGGCCAACGGCTGGCGCGTGGCCGGGCAGGCGAGGAGGTCGAGCAGCTTGCGGTCCATGGGAAGCGGGAACCGGGAACGGGAATCGGGGAGAAAGCGTAGCACTTGCGGTCTTTCGGCCGCCGGTTCCCTGTTGCCCGTTTCCCGTTGCCATTAAGATGCCGCTTTAGAAACCCGGGCACGATCATGGCCGCCAGCGTTTCCCCCCCTCTCGTGGGCATCGTGATGGGATCGCGCTCCGACTGGGAGACGATGCAGCACGCCGCCGCCAAGCTCGACGCGCTCGGCGTCGCCCACGAGGTGCGCGTGGTGTCCGCGCACCGCACCCCCGACGTGCTGTTCGAATACGCCGCGAGCGCGCAAGCGCGCGGCCTGCGCGCGATCATCGCCGGCGCCGGCGGCGCGGCGCACCTGCCGGGCATGCTCGCGGCCAAGACCGCGGTGCCGGTGCTCGGCGTGCCGGTGCAATCGAAGGCGTTGAACGGCATGGATTCGCT
This sequence comes from Thermomonas sp., assembly GCA_044226035.1. GTDB lineage: Bacteria > Pseudomonadota > Gammaproteobacteria > Xanthomonadales > Xanthomonadaceae > Pseudoluteimonas. The sequence continues at coordinate 16,823 of JBGAHT010000034.1, forward strand.
GCTGTCGATCGTGCAGATGCCGGCCGGCATCCCGGTCGCGACCTTCGCCATCGGCAACGCCGGCGCGGCGAACGCCGCGCTGTTCGCCGCGGCGATGCTGGCGAACGACCATGCCGCCATCGCCGACGCGCTGGCCGCGTTCCGCGCGCGCCAGACCGAGGACGTCGCCGGCAACGACGATCCGCGCAAATGAGTACGGTAGGCATTGCCACGCATGCGCTGCGCGCATGCCTGTCTCCCTCTCCCCATCCCTCTCCCGCCGTGGGCGGGAGAGGGGGAGCCGGCGCTTTGCGGGTTCGCCGTGGCCGGCAACCCGGATTGCAGGAGTGATATCGCACATGGCGACCGTGGGGATTCTTGGCGGCGGGCAGCTGGCCCGCATGCTCGCGCTATCCGGCGCGCCGCTTGGGCTGCGCTTCCTCGTGCTCGACACCGTCGCCGACGCCTGCGCCGGCCAGTTCGCGCCGATGGTCGTCGGCGATTACACCGACAAGTCCGCGTTGTCCGAATTCGCGTCGAAAATCGACGTCGCCACCTTCGATTTCGAGAACGTGCCGGCGGAAAGCGCGCGCTGGCTCGCCGACCGCGTCCCGGTGTTCCCGAAGCCGCGCGCGCTGGCCGTGGCCCAGGATCGCCTCGCCGAAAAGACCCTGTTCCGCGAACTCGGCATTCCCGTTCCCGGCTTCGCCGACATCGCCACGCGCGAAGCGCTGGACGCGGCGGTGGCGGAGCTGGGCCTGCCCTGCATCCTGAAAACGCGCCGGCTCGGCTACGACGGCAAGGGCCAGTTCCGGATCAAGGCGCATGCCGACGTCGATGCGGCGTGGAACGCGCTCGGCGCGCAGGCCGCGAGCGTGGGCCTGATCCTCGAGGGCTTCGTCGCGTTCCAGCGCGAGCTCAGCGTGGTCGCGGTGCGCGGCCGCGACGGCGAATTCCGCGCCTGGCCGCTGACCGAGAACTGGCACGTCGACGGCGTGCTGTCGGCGAGCCTGGCCCCGGCGCGCATCGATGCGTCGACCCAGGCGACCGCGTTGTCGCACGCGAAGCGGCTCGCCGATGCGCTGGACTACGTCGGCGTGTTCGCGCTGGAACTGTTCCTGCGCGATGGCGAACTGCTCGCCAACGAGCTCGCGCCGCGCGTGCACAACTCCGGGCACTGGACCATCGAGGGCAGCGAGACGTCCCAGTTCCAGAACCACCTGCGCGCGGTGCTGGGCCTGCCGCTCGGCAATACCCGCCCGCTCGGCCAGGCCTGCATGCTCAACTGGATCGGCGCCATGCCCGATGCCGCGCCGGTGCTGCGCGAGGCCGGCGGGCACTGGCACGACTACGGCAAGGCGCCGCGCGCCGGGCGCAAGGTCGGGCATGCCACGCTGCGCGCGGATTCCCCGGCGGAACTCGCCGAATCGCTGCAGCGCGTGGGCGAAGCGCTCGGGCGCGAAGCGCAGGTCGCGCCGGTGGTCGCGGCGTTGGCGTAGGGGCGACCGGCTGGTCGCCCCTACATCATCAACGCAAATTCGCCGCCACGAAATCCCAGTTGACCAGGTTCCAGAACGATTCCACGTACTTCGGCCGCGCGTTGCGGTAGTCGATGTAGTAGGCGTGTTCCCACACGTCGCAGGTGAGCAGCGCCTTGTCTTCGCCGGTCAGCGGCGTCGCGGCGTTCGGCGTGCTGGCCACCGCCAGCGAACCGTCCGGACGCTGCACCAGCCAGGCCCAGCCGGAACCGAAGGTCTTCACCGCGGTGTCGTTGAACTGCTCCTTGAACTTGGCGAAATCGCCGAACGCGGCCTTGATCGCCTCCGCGAGCTTGCCGGTCGGTTCGCCGCCGCCATTGGGCTTCAGGCAGTTCCAGTAGAAGGTGTGGTTCCACACCTGCGCCGCGTTGTTGAACATCGCGCCCTGCGACTTGCGGATGATGTCCTCGAGCGCCATGCCGGCGAATTCGGTGCCCTCGATCATCTTGTTGAGGTTGTCGACGTAGGCCTTGTGGTGCTTGCCGTAGTGGTAGTCGATGGTTTCGCCGGAAATGACCGGCTCGAGCGCGGTGCGGTCGTAGGGCAGGGCAGGCAGTTCGATGGCCATGGCGGGCTCCTGGGTTCGAGGGTGGCCGTTTCCCGCGAGCGCGGCGCCGGAAGCGCGGGGTCGAAGGGCGAACGGAGATGGGTACGTCTTACAATACGCATTCTACCCCCACCTCCCGTCGCCGCCCCGTGAGGCGCCGGCGGGATGCCCCGCAGGAGAATGCCGTGAGCGTCTTGGAACGCATCCAGGCCGAGGTCGAAGGCCACCCGATCGTCCTTTTCATGAAGGGAACGCCGCAGTTCCCGATGTGCGGCTTTTCCAGCCGCACGGTGCAGGCGCTGAAGGCCGCGGGCGCCGGCGAGCTGTACACGGTCAACGTGCTCGAGGAGCCGGAAGTGCGCGCCAACCTGCCGCGCTATTCCAACTGGCCCACGTTCCCGCAGCTGTTCATCAACGGCGAACTGATCGGCGGTTGCGACATCACCATGGAACTGTACGAATCCGGCGAACTCGCGCGGATGATCGCGGAAACGCAGAAGGCATGAACGCCGCCGCGGCCGGCGCCGTGGAAGCGCGCGCGCTCGAAGGGCGCGTGGTGCTGGTCGTCGGCGCGCACGGCGGGCTCGGCGACGCGGCTTCGCGCGCGTGCGCGCAGGCGGGCGCGAAGCTGGTGCTGCTCGGGCGCCGGGTGCCGAAGCTCAACCGCCTGCACGCCGCCATCGCCGGCGACGGCGGCGATTCGACGTTGTATCCGCTCGACCTGGAAGGCGCCTCGCCCGACGACTATGCGCAGATGGCCGAGCGCATCGGCGCGGAATTCGGCCGGCTCGACGGGGTGCTGCATTGCGCGGCGAATTTCCGCGGGCTGACGCCGCTGGCGCTGACCGATCCGGCCGATTTCGCGCGCGCGGTGCACGTCAACCTCACCGCGCGCTGGTGGCTGACCCAGGCCTGCCTGCCGCTGCTCGGCACGGCGCCGGATGCGGCCGTGGTGTTCGCGCTGGACGCGCAGGCGCCGGGCACGCGCGCGTACTGGGGCGGGTATGGCCTCGCGCAGGCGGGGCAGGTGGCGCTGGTCGACATGCTGCAGGCCGAACTGGGGCCCGGCTCGCCAGTGCGCGTGAGCGGCCTCGCTCCGGGGCCGATGCGGACCCCGCTGCGCGCCAACGCCTTCGTCGCCGAACACGACCACGCGGCCGCGGACCCGGCGCGCATCGCCCGATTTTGCGTGGAACTGCTGTCGCCGGCCGGCGCGGCGCATCGCGGCGCGGTATGGTCGCCGGCATGACCGTCGCGTCCGCCGCGCTGCTGCTGTTCCTCATCCTCGATCCGCTCGGGAACATCCCGGTGTTCCTGTCGCTGTTGCGCCCGTTGCCCGCGCGCCGGCGCCGGATCGTGCTGGTGCGCGAACTGCTGATCGCGCTGGTCGTGCTGATGGCGTTCCTGTGGGGCGGCAAGTACGCGCTCGACCTGATGCACCTGCGCCAGGAATCGGTGTCCATCGCCGGCGGCATCGTGCTGTTCCTGATCGGCCTGCGCATGATCTTCCCGCCGCCCGAGGGCCTGATGGGCGAACTGCCGGACGGCGAGCCATTCATCGTGCCGATGGCGATCCCGCTGGTGGCCGGGCCTTCGGGCATGGCCGCGGTGATGCTGATGGGCAGCAAGGACCCGGGCCGCCTCGACGACTGGAGCCTGGCGCTGATGATCGCCTGGGGCGCGACCGCGGCGATCCTGTTCTGCGCCACCGCGCTGTACCGCTGGCTCGGCACCCGCGTGTTGACCGCGGTCGAGCGCCTGATGGGCATGCTGCTGGTGGCCATTTCCGTGCAGATGCTGCTCGACGGCTTCGGGCTGTATTTCCGCGGCCCCGGGGCCTGAGGTTCCGCGACAAGGCCTTGCGCCCGCGGCCCTGTCGTCGTCGAAAACTGCCGCGTATTCAGCCTGATCGGCGAAATCCTGCCGTCTTCTTCCGGTCATCGTCGGCGATGACAGTGTTAGCATGCCGTTAACCCGAACGGGCGAGCTGCGCCCGGTCGGATGGGGAAAACCCTTCGCATCGCCCAGGCCGCATCGCAGCGTCGTGGTTGGCCGTTTCGTTAGTCGTTCCTTTTACAGAATGAGGTTGCGCACATGACCCGATCCACCCGTGTCCCGTTGTCGAGGCTGTCGCTTGCCCTGGTCGCGGCGATGGCGATGGCGCCCGCGTTCGCGCAGAGCACCTCGTCCGGCATCTCCGGCACGGTGACCGGTGCGGATGGCAGTCCGGTCGCTGGCGCGGACGTCACGATCACGCATGTCGAGTCGGGCACGGTCAGCCATGCGACCACCGACGCCAACGGACGCTACGCAGCCCAGGGCCTGCGCGTGGGTGGCCCGTACACCATCACAGTGAACGGCGCTGCCGGGAACGACACCGAAAGCAACATCTACCTCGAGCTGAACAAGGTTGCGACGGTCGATGCGCACCTCGGCAGCGCGGCCGGAACGCTGGAAACGGTGACGGTGACCGGCACGCGCACGTCGCCGGTGTTCAGCCCGGACAACAAGGGCCTCGGCACCAGCGTCTCCGGCCGGACGCTGCAAACCACTCCGCAGGGCAACCGCTCCATCGACGACATCGCGCGGCTCGACCCGCGCATCCAGGTCACCGACCAGGGCGACGGTTCGATCTCCGCGGCGGGCCAGAACAGCCGCTACAACAACATCAGCGTCGATGGCCTGTCGCAGGGCGATCCCTTCGGCCTGAACGCCAATGGCCTGCCGTACACCGGTTCGCCGATTTCGCCGGACACCATCGCCGCGTACAACATTTCCACCGTCGATTTCGACGCGTCCTCGGACACGGTGGGCGCCAACATCGACGCGGTCACCAAATCCGGCACCAACGAATTCCATGGTTCGGCGTACTACGCGTTCAAGGACGCGAGCAGCATGGTCGGAAGCCGTAACGGCAAGGATTACGCCGGGTTCGGCAAGGACCAGACCTGGGGCGTCACCTTCGGCGGCCCGATCATCAAGGACAGGCTGTACTTCTTCGGCGCCTATGAAGACCAGAGGGTCGACAAGCTGGCCGGCATCAGCGTCGATGGCGTCAGCAGCGGCAAGATCAGCTCCGACGACGTGAGCCAGGCCATCGCCGGCGGCACGGCCCTGGGCATGCAGCCCGGCACCTACGGCAGCTCCGGCGCCGAACTGGAGGACAAGCGCTACCTGGGCAAGATCGACTGGAACATCACCGATCGCCAGCGCGCCACCTTCACCTATTCGCGCGTGGAAGAGACCAAGCCGACGCCGTACAGCGGCTACGTGAGGGACAACACCGTCGTGCTGTCCAGCAACTGGTACACGGTTTCCAGCACCACCGACAACTACTCGCTGCAGCTGTTCAGCGACTGGACCGACAACTTCAGCACCGAAGCCAAGATCGGCTACCAGAAATACGACAACACCAACGGCGCGGCGCTCGACCAGCCCGAGGTCGACGTGGTCGTCCCCGCGCACGGCACCTACGCCGGCGGCACCATCTACATGGGCGAGGACCAGTTCCGCCACGAGAACTGGATCAAGAGCAAGCGCCTCAACGCGACGTTCTCCGGCACGTACTACGTGGGCAACCACGCCATCAAGGGCGGCATCGACTACCTCGACAACGAGATCGGCGACCTGTTCGGCCGGGTGCTGCACGGCCTGTACACGTTCCAGGACAAGAACGGCGACGGCAGCGTGTTCGACGAACTCGCCGCCGGCGACTACGCCAAGTTCAGCAAGACCATCATCCCGGGCGGGCTGAGCCCGACCGACATCGCCGGCACCTGGACGTATCGGCAGTACAGCCCGTTCCTGCAGGACACGTGGCAGGCGACCGACAACCTGTCCCTGGTGTTCGGCGTGCGCGTGGACATCCCGAGCGCCGACCATGCGCCGCCGTACCAGCCGGTGTGGGAGCAGAACTTCGGCTTCCCGAACAACACCACGCTCGGCAGCAACAACAAGGTGGTGGAACCGCGCTTCGCCTTCAACTACACGTTCGACACCAAGCGCCCGACCCAGCTGCGCGGCGGCGTCGGCCTGTTCCAGACGATCCCGCCGTACGGATGGCTGACCAACCCGTACCTCAACAACGGCGTGACCTCGCTGGTGAACTACAGCTCGACCGACCCGACCACCGACCCCTTCAGTTCCGACCCCTACCACCAGCCGGGGCTGCAGTCGTCCGACATCACCCCGGGCGCGTGCACCGCGACGGCCAATTGCCAGATCGACGTGCTCGACCCGGACTTCAAGCTGCCGACGGCGTGGAAGATCAGCCTGGCGTTCGACACCGAATTGCCGTGGTGGGGCCTGGTGGCTTCGGCCGAGTGGCAGCACCTGAAGAACAAGGACGCCATCGCCTACCTCGCGCCCAACATCGGCACGCCCAACGGCACGTTGCCCGATGGCCGCGACAATTACTGGACCAACGGAATCGGTTCGGCGAGCTGCATGGATCCCGTGACTGGAAAATCCTTCACCTGCAACACGGGTGGAGCGGCGACTTTCACCAACAACGGCACGATCCCCGAGATCTATTACCGTTCCACGCTGCTGACCAACAGCGACAAGGGCGGCTCGGATGCGTTGACCCTGTCGTTGACCAAGCCGATGGAGCACGGCTTCTCCGGCAGCATCAGCGCCACCTTCGCCCACTCCAAGGAAGTCAGCACCGGCTCCAGCTCGCAGGCATGGTCGAACTACAACTACATGGCGCGGACCAACCCGAACGAAATGTTCGCCACCACGTCCGCGTTCGACGTTCCCAAGTCGGTCAAGCTCTCGCTGAACTGGGACCACGCGTTCTTCGGCGACTACCGCACGACGGTGTCGATGTTCTACAGCGGCCACGACGGCCGGCCCTACAGCTGGGTCTTCGGCAACGACGTCAACGGCGACAACCTCTCCAACATCGGCGCCGGCGGCGACCTCGCCTACATCCCGCTGGTCGACGACCCGCTGGTGAACTACGGCAGCGCGACCCAGGACCAGATCGACGCCTTCCAGAAGTTCATCGACAACGACCCCTACCTGTCCAAGCACCGCGGCCAGATCGCCGGCCGCAACCGCGCGCGCGAACCGTGGGTCAACCAGCTCGACCTGGGCGTGCAGCAGGAATTCCCGGGCTTCATGAAGGGGCACAAGTCGATCGTCCGCCTGGACGTCTACAACTTCCTCAACCTGTTGAACAGCGATTGGGGCGTCACCAACCGAGTCAGCAGTGGCTTCTACGAGAACCGCCGCCTGGTCACGGTCGCCGGCGTGCAGAACGGCCAGTACGTCTACAACCTGGGCGCCCCGGGCACCGTGCCGTGGGAAAACTACGCGGTGTACGACGCCAGCGGCACCAATCCGTCCCGCGTCGTGTCGCGTTGGTCGGCGCTGCTGACCCTGCGTTACACGTTCTGATCGATCGTTCCATCGCAGCTCGCGAAACGGCCGGGGAAACCCGGCCGTTTCCGTTTCCGCCGCGCCGCGCTAGAGTGCCCGGATGCACATCGAACCGAGCCATATCGACGCCGAGGCCGAAGGCGGTTCCGGCCAGCCGCGCGCGCCCACCGTCGACGCGCGCATCTATCCGCGCGGCGGCCTCGACGTGCTCTCGCGCGACGAGGTCGCGCGCCTGCGCGATGCGTCCGGCGGCGGCATGCACGACCTGCTTCGCCGTTGCGCGCTGGCGGTGCTGACCAGCGGCAGCGCCAGCGACGATCCGCGCGCGGCGCAGGAGCTGTATCCGGATTTCGACATCCAGGTGTTGCAGCAGGACCGCGGCGTGCGCATCGACCTGAGGAACGCGCCGGCGATGGCGTTCGTCGATGGCGAGATCATCCGCGGCGTCGCCGAGCTGCTGTTCGCGGTGGTGCGGGACCTCGCGTTCACCGCGATCGAGCTCGGCCCGGAATATTCCGCCGAACTGGACACCTCCGCCGGCATCACCGACGCCGTGTTCCGGCTGCTGCGCAACGCGCGCATCCTGCAGCCGGCGGACCCGAACCTGGTGGTGTGCTGGGGCGGGCAGTCGATCGGGCGCGAGGAATACCTCTACACCAAGCAGGTCGGCTACGAGCTCGGCCTGCGCGGGCTCGACATCTGCACCGGCTGCGGCCCGGGCGCGATGAAGGGGCCGATGAAGGGCGCGACCATCGCCCACGCCAAGCAACGCCGGCGGCGGATGCGCTACATCGGCATCACCGAGCCGGGGATCATCGCCGCCGAGTCGCCGAACCCGATCGTCAACCACCTGGTGATCATGCCGGACATCGAGAAGCGCCTCGAGGCGTTCGTGCGCATGGCCCACGGCATCGTGGTGTTCCCCGGCGGCGTCGGCACCGCCGAGGAAATCCTGTACCTGCTCGGCATCCTGCTGCGCGAGGAGAACGCGGACCTGAAGTTCCCGCTGGTGTTCTCCGGGCCGGCGGCGTCCGCGGCGTACTTCGAGCAGATCGACAAGTTCATCCGCCTCACCCTCGGCGACGCGGCGGCGGGGCGCTACCGCATCGTCGTCGGCGACAGCGTCGAGGTGGCGCGGCTCATGCATGCGGGCGTGGCCGAGGTCCGGCGCCAACGCATCGCGCAGCAGGATTCGTTCTTCTTCAACTGGGCGCTGGCGATCCCGCGCGAATTCCAGCAGCCGTTCGTCCCCACCCACGAGGCGATGGCGGCGCTGGACCTGCATGTGGGGCGCGGGCCGCACGAACTGGCCGCGGACCTGCGGCGCGCGTTCTCGGGCATCGTCGCCGGCAACGTGAAGGAACCGGCGATGCGCCGGATCGAGGCGAACGGGCCGTTCGAGATCCACGGCGACGCGGACATGATGCGTGCCCTGGATGCGCTGTTGCGCGCCTTCGTCGCGCAGGGGCGGATGAAGATCGCCGGCGATTACCAGCCCTGCTACCGGGTGGTGGCGTAGCGGCGACGCGCGGGAGCGCGGCCGCCCGGAAACGTGATCCGGGTCACGTTGTTGGCCGGTGCAGGCAGGCGCCACGCCCGCCGGTCCCGCGTCCGCTTCCGCTCGTCCGCTTCCGCTTGCCTTGCCGCGGGGCATCCGGGATGGTGCCGTCGGGGCCATATGCCGGAGTCGGCAACGCATGGGGATGACGGAACCAGGGGTAGCTCGGCTCGCCTTGCCGCGAGTCGCGAAGGCGGGGGCAGCGGCTCGCCGCGCGCACGCCGGCTTCACCATGATCGAATTGATGGTCGTGGTCGTCGTGCTGGCCGTGTTGCTGACGGTGGCCGTGCCGAGCTTCGAAGCCGCGATGAATGGCAACCGCCTGGCCGGCGCCTCGAACGAGTTGATGGCGTCGCTCCAGACCGCGCGCATGGAAGCGGTGAAGCGCAACGGGCGCGTGGCGCTGTGCCTGAGTGCGAATGCCAACGACGCCGCGCCGACCTGCGCGAATGCCGATGTGGACGGCTGGATCGTTTTCGTCGACGCCGACAAGGACGATTCCTTCGGGGCCGGAGATACCTTGTTGCGCAGCAGCACGGTTTCGCCCAGCGTGCAGGTGCTGAGCAGCGCCACGCCGAATGGCGTGGTGTCATTCCGTTCCGACGGTTTCGCCTACAGCAGCGCCAACGCGCTGCTGAACGGCGCCATCGATACGTGCATCCCGACCCACCGCCCGCCCGAGAACGTGCGCCACGTGATCATCGCCGCAGGCAGCCGCGTATCGATCGCGTCGGCCGATGCGGCCGCCGCCTGTGACGTTCCCGACGACAATCCATGAACGCCAAAACCAACAATCCGTCTTTCCAGCACGTTCCGCATCCATGCCGGGTTCGCGGCGTGGGCCTGATCGAGGTCCTGGTTGCGGTCGCGGTCCTTGCGTTCGGCCTGCTCGGCATCGCCGCGCTGCAGGCCACCGCGCTGCGCAACAGCCAGAGCTCGTACGAGCGCAGCCAGGCGGTGACCCAGACCTATTCCATCCTCGACCGCATGCGCGCCAATCTCAACGTGGTGCATGCGGGAGGCTATGACACCACAATGATGTGCGACGCATCCGACGTGCCGGACGATGGCGGCGCCTTGGCGAAGAACGACCTGAGCCAGTGGCTCGCGGGCATGAAGCAGATCATGGGGGACAATGCCTGCGGCAAGGTTACTTGCGTCTTCGATAAGCCGACGAATACCTACGAGTGCAACGTGATCGTGCAGTGGGACGATTCGCGCGGCACGAAAGGCGATGACAAACAGTCGTTGAGCACGAGTACGGCCATATGATCCGGTTCCGGGAACATTCCATTGGCGCGCCGTCCGACCAGCGCGGCGTGACCCTGGTCGAACTGATGGTGGCGCTGGTGCTGGGCCTGGTGGTCAGTGGGGCCGCGTTGGCCCTGTTCATGACCAACAAGCAGGTCTACACCTCGTCTGAAAACCTGGATCGCGTGCAGGAATCCTCGCGCACCGCGTTCGAGCTGATGGCGCGCGACATCCGCGAGGCGGACGGAAACCCTTGTTCCAACGAGATCGACCTCGTCAACGGACTCAATGGATACAACACGGTAGGTCATCCTTGGTGGAGCGATTGGGGCGCGGGCATCAAGGGCTATACCGGTACGGATGCATTCGCGGACGCGCCATTCGGCACGGCAGAACGCGACCGCGTGAACGGCACGCCCGCGATCGAAGTGTGGAACGCGATTGCAACTGGCAGCATTGTCACGACCGAGATGCCACTGACTACTAGCGATGTAACCGTAAACAACACTGCCGGGATCGCCGCTGCAGATATTCTGGTGATCTGCGATTACAACCATGGCGCCATTTTCCAGGCGACGAAAGTCACTGGCACGACGATTGAGCATGCCGCGAGCGGCACCCCAGGCAATGCAACTGCCGATTTGCCGCCAAGTGTTTTCGGGCCTAGTGCTTCGAAGCCTGATAAGTACGCGTACATTTCAAAAATGCATGCTTCGCGCTGGTATATCGGGTACAACGGCCGGACGGACAAGGACGGTAATAAGCTGACCTCGCTGTATCGCACTGCGTTCACCGGCTCTGCGCTCGCGCCAACTGCCGACGAGATCGTCGAAGGCGTGGTCGGCATGACCCTCCAATACCACGAGCAGGATGCTGACGACTATGCCGATGTGCCGACCGACTGGGCGAACGTTGATGCAGTGAAAATCGGCCTGAACCTGGCGAGCCGCGACAAGGCCGGTACCGACCAGCAAACCCTGAAGCGCGATTACGAGCACGTGGTCGCCATCCGGAGTCGTGCGCCATGACCCGCAGCCTGTTTCCATCGTTCTCCACCGTCGGTCCGAACCGTTCGCGCCAACGCGGCGTCGCGTTGATGGTGGTCCTGATCCTGCTGGTGCTGATGACGCTGCTGGCGCTGGTGTCCTTGCGTGGCACCTTGCTGCAGGAACGCATGAGTTCCAGCCAGTACGACCGCAGCCTCGGGTTCCAGGCGACGGAAGCCGCCTTGCGCGAAGCGGAGTTCACCGCTGCCCATACACTGAAATCGGATATTCCTGACGCTGGCACGTGCGACGGCCCTGCCACGGGGCTTTGCGCGACGCCGGTTCCCACCGATACCCCGCGCTGGCTGCTCGACGATGCCAGTTGGAATGCGATTGCGAAGCCGGCGGGCGATGCGGACCTGGGCCTGGCAATCAATCCAAGCTACATCATCGAATACATGGGCGAGTTCCCCGGTAAGAGCTGCACCACCAGCGGCGATGTTTCCGGAACTGGTTGTTCGGATATCGAGAAGCACTACCGCATCACCGCGCGCAGCCATGCCAACGATCGCGCCGACGTCACCTTGCAGTCCAATTACGCGGTGCCATAAACGGCCCCGGAGCACACCATGAACGCCAATGCCAACCACAAACCAGCCCACCGCCGGCACAACGCCCCGCCGAGTGGCCGCATCCTGCCGTTCATCGCGGCCTGCCTGGCGACGCTGCTTGCATTACCGGTGAATGCCGCGGTGGTCTGGCCGGACAACCCCTTGCAGAGTGGCGCCTCGGTGCCGCCGAACATCATGTTCATCCTCGACAACTCGGGTTCGATGGCCCTGGTGTCGATGCCCTTCGATGTCCAGGATCCCGTCTATGTGGGTACGAGCACGGGCGCCGGCCAGACCGGGTTGAAGGACAACCCGCACGATCGTTCCTACCTCAACAACACCATCTACTACGATCCGCGCGTCAATTATCAACCGTGGATGACGGCCGACGGCAAGATGGTACCCGCGACCTGCGCGACAACAGCGAGTCGATTTTCTACGTGCCGAAGGCCGGGGTAACCAGTTCGACCAACCCGAGCGACTTCGACAGGTACTGGATCCGCAACAACGGCGGAACGGCGCAAGTGGTCACCACCGCCGTCGCTTCCCGCCCGGCGGCCACCCCGGCATTGCCCGCAGGCCCCTATACCTCGACCAATTCCGGTTACGTCGCCACGATTTCGATCACCGTGCCAGCCGGCGCGACTTCGCTTCGGGTATTCACCACCGGCGGCAGCAACCTCAACCGCATACAACTGGAGCTCTACAACACGCTGGGGGTCCTTGTCTGCACGTCCAACAGCGGCAGCGCGGGCGAAACATGCACCATCACTTCCCCCCTGCCTGCGGCGGGCACGTGGACCGCGAAGTTGAAGCGCGACGGTTCCGGCTCGGGCGCGAATTTCAGCAACGTCAAGGTCGATGCGGAAGTGATCGCGCCGAAATTGCAAACCCCGACCGGCCGCACCCAGGCGGACGAACTGAAGAACATCGCCACCTGGTACTCGTACGCGCGCACGCGCATCAAGACCGCCAAGTCGGGCGCGTCCGAGGCATTCGCCTCGCTGGGTCGTGGCTACCGCGTCGGTTACACGCCCATCAACGGGCGATCCTCGGACCTGAGTTCCACTGGCACCGGACCGATCATCCCGGTCGACAAGGATGAGGGCCGATTCGAGGACGACAGCAGCACCGGCACCACCAACAAGACCGACTGGTACAAGGTGCTGCAGAAGGAAGTCGTGAAGAATGGTTCCACGCCGTTGCGCACGACGCTGGACGCGGTCGGCCAGTACTACACCCGCAAGGACAAGAACGGCCCCTGGGCCGACGGCACCGACGCGGAACAACTGTCCTGCCGGCCGAGTTTCTCGATCCTCACCACCGACGGTTACTGGAACGACAGCACCAGTTCCAAGTTCGGCATGAAGGACGAGGACAAGGACGGCCACTCGGTGACGCTGGCCGACATCGCCATGCATTACTACCAGACCGACCTGCGCACCGACCTCGGCAACGACGTGCCGCCCTCGACCGCGGATCCGGCCGACTGGCAGCACATGGTTACCTTCAGCCTGTCGATCGGCCTGCAAGGTACTGCTGCGCTCGCTGCAAAGTATCCGGACAAGAGCAAACCGCCCGCGTCCAATTCCGCGGACTGGCCCGACCCGATGGACAAGGAGGACCTGGATCGCGTCGATGACCTCTGGCATGCCGCCGTCAACGGGCACGGTTCCTTCGTGGCCGCCAGCAACCCGACCGAATTCGCCAAGGGCCTGGTCGATGCGTTGTCCGCCGTTTCCGACCGCACCGGTTCGGCCTCCAACGTCAGCACCAACAGCACCTCCTTCCAGGACAATTCGGCGGTCTACCAGGCCAGCTACAAGTACGGCCTGTGGACCGGCGAGGTGCAGTCCTTCAAGGCGACCACCAGCGGCGTGCAACCGACGCCGTTGTGGAGCGCTTCCGAGCAGGTTCCTGCATACGGAAGCCGCAAAATCCTGACCTGGAACGGAAGTGCCGGAGTCGCGTTCCCGACGACCGCGCAGAAGTCGGCCCTGGCGCGCGCAACCGGCGTGGCGCCGGTCACGGGCGACCAGAACGTCGCCTACATCATGGGCGACCAGAGCCTCGAGAAGCAGAAAGGCAACACCCTGCGCGATCGCATGGATACCGTGCTCGGCGACATCGTCGACTCCTCGCCGGCCTACTCCACGGATAGCAAGAGCCTGTTCGTGGGCGCCAACGACGGCATGCTGCACGCGTTCGATTCGGCGACGGGCATCGAACAGTTCGCTTACGTACCCGCGGGCATCAGGTTCTCCGGCACCGCGGGCCTCAATACCCTCAGC
>JBGAHT010000094.1:0-3719 GCA_044226035.1 Thermomonas sp.
GCGACGTCGGTGATCGCCTCGGACTGGCCGCTGGCCTGCAGTTCGCCGTAGCGCGCCTTGCTCGCGGCGCGCGCCTGCGCGGCGAACGCGAGCCTCGCCGCCAGCGGTTGCGCGAGGAATTGTTCCTGCCAACGCGGATCGCGGGTCTGCGCGCGGAACTGCTGGTAGGCGCTGTCGTCGGTGCACAGCAAGTCGCCATGCAGGATGAGCGTGGGTTCGCCGTGCAGCATGACGACGGCGGGGTCTGGCAGGATCGTCATGCCCGCGCGTTTCGCGTATTCCTCGCCGAGCAGGAAATCGCGGTTGCCGCGGATGAAGGACACCGGCACGCCCGAATCCGCGAGCGTGCGCAGCCTGCCGGCGACGAACGCGCCGGCGGTGGAGGGATCGTCGTCGCCGACCCAGGCCTCGAACAGGTCGCCGAGGATGTAGAGCGCATCCGCGTTCCGCGCTTCGCCGTCGAGGAATCGACCGAATAGCTCCGTTGCTGCCGGGCGTTCCGGGTCGAGGTGCAGGTCGGAGATGAAGAGCGTGGACATGGCCGGGATTCTACGTCCTGGCCGATGCCGGGCGACGGCCGCCGCCCGGCGCCGCGGGTTCAATGCGCCACGTTGTCGGTCTGCCGGATGAAGCCGGCGACGCTGTCGTGCAGCGCCTTCAGCGAAGGCTCGTGCGCGTACACCATGTGCCCGGACGGATACCAGGCGTAGGAGATGTTCCGCTGCAGCGATGCCGGGATCGGCAGGTGGCTGGCCTCGTATTCGGCGGCGAAGTAGGGCGTGGCCAGATCGTAGTAGCCGCCGTGGACGAAGACCTTGAGGTTGGGGTTGGTCTTCATCGCCATCGCCAGGTCGGGCATCACGTTGGTGGAGGCCTGCAGCGCCTCGCCGTCGGTGCCCGGCGGCTTGTGCGAGAAATCCCAATGGTCGATGTCGGCGAACAGGCGGTACTGGCGGCCCTCGCCGAAACCCAGCCGCTTGCGCACGTAGTCGTTGAAGGCGGCGACGTAGGCCGAGCTGATCGCCGAGGATTGCGGGTCGTACTGCGATTCCTTGCTCAGCGGGTCGAGCGAGGGGCCGGCGAAGCGCGTGTCCAGCCGGCCGGTGGTGATGTCGTCGTTCGCCTGCAGTTCGTGTTCGAACATGCCGCCGCTCACGCGCAGGTTGGCCTTGACCAGGTAATTCACCGGCAGGCCGGTGTATTCGTGCAGCTTCGCGGCCACCGCCTGCTTGCGCGCGTCGTCGAGGGACGCGCCCTGCATCAGCGCGCTGGCGTATTCGCCCATCGCGTATTGCTCGACCTCGCGCAGGAACGGCTCCAGCGCGGCCGGCTGCCGCGGCAGAACGTGGTGGTAGTACGCGGTCGCGGCGAAGGTGGGCAACGCCAGTTCGTAGGGCAGGTCGACGCTCGGGTTGAACTCCGGCCCGTCGATGCTGGTGTCGAAACTGAGGATCTGCGAGAGCAGGATCACGCCGTTGAGGTCGACGCTGTCCTCGTTCTCCAGGAGGTTGGCGAGCACCGCCGAGCGGGTGGTGCCGTAGCTTTCGCCGAACAGGTACTTGGGCGAGTTCCAGCGGCCGTACTTCGACAGGAACAGGGTCACGAACTGGGCGAAGGCCTGGCCGTCGCCGTCCACCGAATAGATCTCCTTGCGGCGGTCCTTCATCTGGTCTTCGCGCTTGTCCTTGTCCTCGTCGGCGGCGATGAGGCGGCTGAAGCCCGCGCCCGGCGCGTCGATGAACACCAGGTCGGAGGCATCGAGCAGGCTGAAGTCGTTGTTGACCACCGCATACGGCGCCGCCGGGGTGTGGCTGTCGTCGCTGGTCACCACGCGCACCGGCCCGAAGGCGCCCATGTGCAGCCAGACCGTGGCCGAGCCCGGGCCGCCGTTGTAGATGAAGGTGATCGGGCGCTTCGAGGCCTCGACGCCCTTCCGGAAATAGGCGGTGTAGAACATGCTGACGGTCGGCTCGTCCTCCTTGTCGCCCTGGTCGTGCAGCACCAGGGTCCCGGCCACCGCCCGGTAGTCGATCCGCCGGCCCTCGACGACCACGCTGCCCGCGCTTTCCGACGATTGCGGTTCCACCAGCATCGGATCGGGCTTGTCGGCCTGCGTGTCGGACGCGTCCTTGTCGGCGTCCTTGTCCGCGGCGAATGCGCTGCCGGCCAGCAGCAGGGCGAGGAACGCGGCGAAGGCGCGCTTGTGCATGCGAGGAATCCCCGGGAACGGAACCTCGCCAATGTCGCGCAGCGCCGGCACGCGGGCCATACGCCGGAAGTCATGGCCGGGGGCCGTGCGCCGCGCTCCGGTAAAATCCGCCTGAACCCGGATTCGAGCCCTCGATGACCGTCCGCACCCGCTTCGCCCCCAGTCCCACCGGCTACCTGCACATCGGCGGCGCGCGCACCGCGCTGTACTGCTGGCTGGAGGCGCGCCGCAAGGGCGGCCAGTTCATCCTGCGCATCGAGGACACCGACCGCGAGCGCAGCACGCAGGCGGCGATCGACGCCATCCTGCAGGCGATGGACTGGCTGGGCCTGGACTACGACGAGGGCCCGGTCTACCAGACCGATCGCCTCGACCGCTACAAGGAAGTCGCCGAACAGCTGGTCGCCTCGGGCCATGCGTATTACGCCTACGAGACCAAGGAGGAGCTCGAGGCGATGCGCGAGGCGGCGATGGCCGCGAACGAGAAGCCGCGCTACAACGGCGCCTATCGCGATGCAGGCGCCGGCTTCCGCGACGATCCGAACCGCGTGATCCGCTTCAGGAACCCGCTCGACGGCACGGTCGCGTGGGACGACAAGGTCAAGGGCCGCATCGAGATCGCGAACAGCGAGCTCGACGACCTCGTCATCTTCCGCAGCGATGGCTACGCCACCTACAACTTCGCCGTCGTCGTCGACGACATCGACATGCGCATCAGCGACGTGGTGCGCGGCGACGACCATGTCAACAACACCCCGCGCCAGATCAACATCTACAAGGCGCTCGGCGCGCCGGTGCCGCATTTCGCGCACCTGCCGATGATCCTCGACGAGCACGGCGCGAAGCTCAGCAAGCGCACCGGCGCCGCCGACGTGATGCAGTACCGCGACGCCGGCTACCTGCCGCACGCGCTGCTCAACTACCTGGTGCGGCTGGGCTGGTCGCACGGCGACCAGGAGATCTTCACCCGCGACGAGATGGTGTCGCTGTTCGAGCTGAAGGACGTGAATCCGAAGGCGTCGCGCCTCGACATGGCCAAGCTCGGCTGGCTCAACCAGCAGTACCTCAAGAGCGACGATCCCGAGACCGTGGGCAAGCATCTCGTGTTCCATCTGGCGCGTGCCGGCTACGATCTGGCGAAGGGCCCGAAGCCGGCGGATCTGGTCATCGCGCTGCGCGATCGCGTGCAGACGCTGAAGGACATGGCCGAGCGCGCCGCGGTGTGGTTCGGGCCGCTGACGAGCTACGACGAAGCCGCGGTCGCCAAGCATCTGAAGCCGGAGGCCGCTGCGCCCCTGCGCGACGCGCGCGATCGGCTCGCCGCGATCGGCGACTGGAGCGCCGACGCCGTGAGCGTCGCGCTGCACGCCACCGCCGAGGCACTCGGCATCGGCATGGGCAAGGTCGCGCAGCCGATGCGGGTGGCGATCACCGGCACCCAGGTCAGCCCGGACATCTCGCACACGGTGTTCCTGGCGGGGCAGGCCGAGGCGCTGGCGCGCATCGACGC
>JBGAHT010000095.1:0-3654 GCA_044226035.1 Thermomonas sp.
GGAAATGCTGCCGCCGTGCTTTTCCAGCAGTTCGGCCAGGTGCGCGGTCACGCCGCCGCAGCGTTCGGCGAAGGCCTCCTGCGACAGCTTCGCCGGCATCAGCACGTGGCTGTGCAGGTTGCCGTCGCCGATGTGCCCGAACCACACGACTTCGAAATCCGGGTACTCGCGGCCCAGCAACGCGTCGGCCTCGGCCAGGAACGCGGGCATCGCGGAAATGCGCACGGCCACGTCGTTCTTGTACGGCGTGAACGGCGCGAGGCTTTCGCTGATGCCCTCGCGCAAGCGCCACAGTTCCGCCGCCTGCGCCTCGCTCGCGGCGATCACGCCATCCTCGACCAGGCCATCGCCCGCCACGCGTTCGAACGCGGCCAGCGCCGCGGCTTCGTCCGCCTCGTCCCGTTGCGCGTATTCGGCCAGCACGTAGTACGGGTGGGCGGCATCGAACGGATCCTGCCCGCCGTGCGCGAGCACGCGCCGCAGCGCCTTGTCGGTCAGGAACTCGAACGCCTCCAGCCGCAGCGCGCGGCGCAGTTCGGCGAACAGCGGCATGATCGCGTCGAAGCGCGGCAGCGCCAGCAGCATCACCCGCGTCGGCGGCGGCGGGTCGGCGAGCCTGAGCGTGGCCTCGACCACGATGCCGAGCGTGCCCTCCGCGCCGATGGCGAGGTGGCGCAGGTCGTAGCCGCTGGAGTTCTTGAGCAGGCCGCGGTTGAGGTCGAGCAGTTCGCCGCGGCCGGTGACCAGCTTCAGCCCCGCGATCCACTCGCGGGTATTGCCGTAGCGCAGCACGCGCACGCCGCCGGCATTGGTCGCGATGCTGCCGCCGATGGTCGCGGTCCCGCGCGAGGCGTAGTCGACCGGGTACTGCAGGCCGTGTTCGCGCGCCGCCTCCTGCACCGCCTGCAAGGGAATGCCGGCCTCGACCGCCAGCGTGCGGTCGACCGGATCGAAGGCCAGCACCCGGCGCATGCGTTCCAGGCCGACCACCAGCTCGCCATTGGCCGCGACCGCGCCGCCGGACAGGCCGGTGCGCCCGCCCGAAGGCACCAGCGCCACGCGGTGCTCGTTCGCCCAGCGCACGATGCCCTGCACTTCCCCGACATTCGCCGGTTGCGCGATCGCCAGCGGCGCCGGCGCCCAGCGCCGGGTCGCGTCGCGTCCGTAGTGCTCCAGGTCCGCGGGCGCGTCGAGCAGGCGGAGTCCGGGCAGGGCGATGCGCAGCGCGTCGAGGCGGGAATCGGTCATCCGCCGATTCTAAGGGAGCATTCCCCGCGATTTGCTCCAGGCATTCCTGTCAAAATCGGCGCGATGAAGAAGACCTCCTACCCCAAGTCCGACATCCGCGTGCTGCTGCTCGAAGGCATCAGCCAGAACGCGGTCGAAACCTTCCGCGCCGCCGGCTACAGCCGGATCGAACTGCTGCCGCAGGCGCTGCCCGAGGACGCGCTCAAGCGCGCGATCGCCGATGCGCACATCGTCGGCATCCGCTCGCGCACGCAACTCAGCGCCGGCGTGCTGGCGCAGGGCAAGCGCCTGCTCGCGGTCGGCTGCTTCTGCATCGGCACCAACCAGGTCGACCTGGAGGCGGCGGAACTGCAGGGCGTGCCGGTGTTCAACGCGCCCTACTCCAACACCCGCAGCGTGGCCGAACTGGTGCTGGCCGAGGCGGTGATGCTGCTGCGCGGGATCCCGCGCAGGTCGGCCGAATGCCACCGCGGCGGCTGGTCGAAATCCGCGGCCGGCAGCCACGAGGCGCGCGGCAAGACGATCGGCATCGTCGGCTACGGCCACATCGGCACCCAGGTCGGCCTGCTCGCCGAGGGCCTCGGCATGCAGGTGCTCTACCACGACATCGAAACCAAGCTCGCGCTGGGCAACGCGCGCGCCGCCGCCGACCTCGGCGACCTGCTCGCGCGCAGCGACGTGGTCACCCTGCACGTGCCGGAAACCCCGGCGACGCAGTGGATGGTCGGCGCGCGGGAACTCGCGCGGATGAAGCCCGGCGCGCACCTCATCAACGCCTCGCGCGGCAGCGTGGTCGAAATCGAGCCGCTGGCCGCGGCCTTGCGCGAAGGCCGCCTCGGCGGCGCCGCGGTCGACGTGTTCCCGGCCGAACCCAAGGGCAACGACGAGGCGTTCGAATCGGCGCTGCGCGGGCTCGACAACGTCATCCTCACCCCGCACGTCGGCGGCAGCACGCTGGAGGCGCAGGACAACATCGGGGTCGAGGTCGCGGCCAAGCTGGTGCGCTACAGCGACAACGGCAGCACGCTGTCGGCGGTGAACTTCCCCGAAGTCAGCCTGCCCGAGCACGACGGCAGCCACCGCCTGCTGCACATCCACCGCAACGTGCCGGGCATGCTGTCGCAGGTCAACGCGGTGTTCAGCAGCCGCGGCATCAACATCGACGGCCAGTTCCTGCGCACCGACGCGAACGTGGGCTACGTGGTGATCGACGTCAGCGGCGCCGGCGACGAACAGGCACGCGAACTGCGCGATGCGCTGGACGCGATCGACGGCACGCTGCGGACGCGGGTGTTGTATTGACTTTTCCCTCTCCCTTCATGGGAGAGGGAATTCATCGCGCCAACCACTTCTCCGCCATCCGCCTGAGCGATTCGTCGCTGGCCGGGTCGTTGGCGATCGCTTCGATGTCGCGCCACGCCAGGTCGTGCGATTCCTCGCCGACGGCGAAGGTTTCGTCGCCGGTCGCGCGGACCACGAAGCGCGCGTCGTAATGCCAGTGCCCCGGCTCGGCGCCGCGTTCCGGGATCCAGTGCCGGTCGAGGTCGAACAGTCCGCCTTCGACCACGAGATCCCGCAGGCCCGATTCCTCCCCGGCCTCGCGCAGGGCCGCGCGGGCCAGGTCGCGGTCGCCGTCGGCGTGCCCGCCCGGCTGCAGCCAGCGATCGAGCTTGCGGTGGTGGGTGAGCAGCGCGCGCCGGCCATCGGCGCTGACCAGCCACGCGGAAGCGGTGAAATGGCCTTGCAGCCGCTCGCGGCGGTAGGGATCCGCGCCCGCGGCCTGCGCAAGTTCGGCGAATTCCGCCACGGTGGCGGCTTCGTCGGGATGGCGCCGGCGGTAGTCGGCGAGTGCGTCGATGAATGCGGTCATGCGCGGGAAATGCCCGGTGCGGGTCGGCGGCCGCGCATTATCCCCGCAACGCGAACGGGCACCGATGGCGCTTGTGCCCCGTCCACGCCACGGTTATGGTCGCCGGGTTCCGCCCGATCGGGCGGCCGCACCTAGCCTGGGGAGAGCCGGATGCTGTTCCAACGCACCAAGCCGCTGGACCTGATTCTCGAAACGGCGAGCAAGCGCTCGCTGACCCGCCAGCTCGGCGCCTTCGACCTGACCATGCTCGGCATCGGCGCGGTCATCGGCACCGGCATCTTCGTGCTCACCGCGGTCGCGGCCAACAAGGCCGGCCCGGGCATGATGTATTCGTTCGTCATCGCCGGCATCGTCTGCGCGCTGACCGCGCTGATGTATTCCGAAATCGCGGCGATGGTGCCGGTGTCCGGCTCCGCCTACACCTATTCCTACGCCGTGCTCGGCGAACTGATCGCATGGATGGTCGGCTGGGCGCTGATCCTCGAATACGCGGTCGCCGCCGGCGCGGTCGCGGTCGGCTGGTCGGGCTACGCCAA
>JBGAHT010000035.1:0-29598 GCA_044226035.1 Thermomonas sp.
TGGGCGCGGAGGTGCGGGTGGAGCGCAACGACGCGCTGACGGTCGACGAGATCGAACGGCTCGCGCCGGAGCGGATCGTGGTTTCGCCCGGCCCGTGCACGCCGAACGAGGCGGGCGTGTCGGTCGCGGTGATCGAACGCCTCGGTGCGCGCGTGCCGATCCTCGGCGTGTGCCTCGGCCACCAGAGCATCGGCCAGGCCTACGGCGGCGACGTGGTGCGCGCCGGGCGGATCATGCACGGCAAGACTTCGCGCATCCGCCACGAGGGCAAGGGCGTGTTCGCCGGCCTGCCGGACGGCTACGAGGCCACGCGCTACCACTCGCTGGTGGTCGACAAGCGCACGTTGCCGGATTGCCTCGAAGTCACCGCATGGACCGAGCACGAAGACGGCTCGATCGAGGAGATCATGGGCCTGCGCCACCGCGAGCATCCGGTGCAGGGCGTGCAGTTCCACCCCGAGTCGATCCTGACCGAGCATGGGCATGCGTTGTTGAAGAATTTCCTGGAGCGATAGCTTTTGTAGGAGCGCTCTCGAGCGCGACATGTTGTTTCCCGAAATCCCAGGTCGCGGTCAAGACCGCTCCTACAGGTACAACGCGTATGCCCATCACCCCGCAAGAAGCCCTGCAACGCGCGATCGAGCACCGCGAGATCTTCTTCGACGAAATGGTCGATCTCATGCGCCAGGTCATGCGCGGCGAGGTCTCGCCGGCGATGACCGCGGCCATCCTCGCCGCGATGCGGGTGAAGAAGGAGACCGTGGGCGAGATCGCCGCGGCGGCGACGGTGCTGCGCGAGTTCTCGCGCCCGGTCGAAGTCGCCGATCGCGACAAGCTCGTCGACATCGTCGGTACCGGCGGCGACGGCGCGCACACGTTCAACATCTCCACCGCGTCGATGTTCGTCGTCGCGGCCACGGGGGCGAAAGTCGCCAAGCACGGCAACCGCAGCGTGTCGTCGAAGTCCGGCAGCGCCGACGTGCTCGAGGCGCTGGGCGCGAACATCGAACTGCAGCCCGAACAGGTCGCGGCCTGCATCGACGCCTGCGGCATCGGCTTCATGTACGCGCCGGTGCACCACCCGGCGATGAAGGTGGTCGCGCCGGTGCGCAGGGAAATGGGCGTGCGCACGCTGTTCAACATCCTCGGCCCGCTCACCAACCCGGCGAACGCGCCGGGCATCCTGATGGGCGTGTTCCACCCCGACCTGGTCGGTATCCAGGTGCGCGTCTTGCAGGAACTCGGCGCGCAGCGCGCGCTGGTGGTCTGGGGCCGCGACGGCATGGACGAACTCTCGCTCGGGGCCGGCACCCTGGTCGGCGAACTGCGCGACGGCGCGGTGCGCGAATACGAACTGCACCCGGAGGATTTCGGCATCGCGATGGCGCACAGCCGCAATTTGCGCGTCGCCGATCCGGCCGAATCGAAGGAAGTGTTGCTGCAGGCGTTGGAGAACCGCGACTGCCTGCCGCGCGAGATCGTGGCCTACAACGCCGGCGCGGCGCTGTACGCGGCCGGCGCGGTCGACGGCATCGGCGAGGGCATCGCCCGCGCGCGCGAGGCCATCGCCAGCGGCGCGGCGCGCGCGAAGCTGGACGAATTCGTTTCCACCACCCGAATGCTCGCCAGGGCCTCCGCATGAACCCCTCGTTCGCCGACCTCCCCGAGCCGCCGTACTACGCGGTGGTGTTCTGCTCGCGCCGCAACGACGACGATGCCGAAGGCTATGCCGCCGCGGCCGAGCGCATGCTGGAACTGGCCGCGCGCCAGCCCGGCTACCTCGGCGCGGAATCGGCGCGTGACGACTCGGGGTTCGGCATCACCGTCTCGTACTGGCGCGACGAGGCC
The DNA here is from genome assembly GCA_044226035.1 of Thermomonas sp. Classification (GTDB taxonomy): domain Bacteria; phylum Pseudomonadota; class Gammaproteobacteria; order Xanthomonadales; family Xanthomonadaceae; genus Pseudoluteimonas. The sequence goes on from JBGAHT010000035.1 coordinate 1,849, forward strand.
GCGATCCGCGCCTGGAAGCACCAGGCCGAGCACGCGGCGACCCGGGACCGCGGCCGCGCGGACTGGTACGAACGCTACGAATTGCGGGTGGCCAGGGTCGAACGCGCCTATGGCTGGAGGCGCGCCGGGGGCTGATCCGGCCGCGGCCGGAGCGCGTGCTAAGGTGCCCGTCCGGTCATTCGAGTGGAAACAGCGGCATGTGTCCGAGCAAGGTCGCCGAGGGTGGGCAACGGGGCTGGATCGTCCCCATCGGCGGGGCCGAGGACAAGGAAAACGACAAGCGCGTGCTGCGCCGCTTCTTCGAACTCTGCGGCGGCCCCGGCGCCGAGATCGCGGTGATCCCCACCGCCAGCCGGCTCAACGAGACCGGCGGCCGCTACGAACAGATCTTCGGCGGGATGGGCGCGCGCAACGTCAACGTGCTCGACTTCGACACCCGCCGCGATGCGCACGAACGCAACCGCATCGCGCGCATCGAGCAGGCCTCGGGCATCTTCATCACCGGCGGCAACCAGCTGCGGCTTTCCACCATCCTCGGCGGCACGCCGGTGGCGCAGGCCATCCGCGCGCGCAACGCGCACGGGGTCCCGGTCGGCGGCACCAGCGCCGGCGCCGGCATCCTCAGCGAACACATGATCGCCGGTGGCGAGAGCGAATCGGCGACCCCGCACGCGAACGGCGTGCGCCTCGCGCCCGGCCTGGGCCTCACCAACCGCGTGGTCATCGACCAGCACTTCCGCCAGCGCGACCGCCTCGGGCGCCTGCTCGCGGCGCTGGCCTACAACCCGTTCGCGATCGGCCTGGGCGTCGACGAGGACACCGCCGCCTTCATCGGCCCGGACAACGTGGTCGAGGTCGAAGGCAGCGGCGCGGTCACCGTGGTCGATGCCGACGGCCTGCAGTTCTCCTCGATGGCGCAGGTCGATGGCGACGCGCCGGTGTGCATGCTCGGGGTGCAGCTGCACATCCTGGTCGCGGGCGCGAGCTACAACCTGGTGACGCGGAAGGCGTCGGCCGGGGAGTTGTCGACGGTCAAGGAATGAGCCTGTTTCGAAACCCGCCGCGCTCGGCGGTTTCGAAATAGGTTCCCGGAAAACGAATATCTGGAGCAGGGGTTCCGATGCGCATCCTCAATCGCAACGTCTATGTCGGGCCGTCGCAGTACGCGCGGTTCCCGGTCATCCGCCTCGAGCTCGACCTCGGCGCGCTCGAACAGTGGCCGACCGCGAAGCTCGGCGACGGGTTCATCGACGGCCTGCTCGCGGCGTTGCCGGGCCTGGCCGAACACGGCTGCTCCTACCGCGAGCCCGGCGGCTTCGTCCGGCGCATGCGCGAAGGCGAGGGCACCTGGCTCGGGCACGTGCTCGAGCACGTGGCGATCGAACTGCAGAACGTCGCCGGCGAGGACGTGACCTTCGGCAAGACCCGCGGCATCGACGACGGGCGCCCCGGCGTGTATTCGGTGGTGTACGAATACGCGCAGCGCGAGGAAGGCATCGCCGCCGGCGAACTCGCGCTGAAGCTGCTCGATTCGCTGCTGCCGGCGCAACTGCGCAGCGCGACCGACGGCACGTTCGACTGGGAAGAGGAACGCGACGGCTTCATCCGCTACGCGCAGCGGCGCGCGCTCGGGCCTTCGACCGCCTCGCTGGTGCGCGCGGCGGAGGAACGCGGCATTCCGTGGCTGCGCCTCAACGAGCAGTCGCTGGTGCAGCTCGGCCACGGCAAGTACCAGCAGCGCATCCAGGCCACGGTGACCGGGCGCACCCCGCACATCGCGGTGGAACTGGCCAGCGACAAGGAGGAAACCAACAAGATCCTCGGCTCGCTCGGCCTGCCGGTGCCGCGCCAGGAACTGGTGCAGTCCGCCGACGCCGCGTGGCGCGCCGCGCGCCGCCTCGCCGGGCCGGTGGTGCTCAAGCCCTACAACGGCAACCACGGCCGCGGCATCACCATCAACATCACCGGCGAAGACGAGGTGCGCGCCGCGTTCGAGGCCGCGCGCGAGCATTCGCGCTCGGTGATCGTGGAAACCTACCTCGCCGGCGACGACCACCGCCTGCTGGTGGTGAACGGCGAACTGATCGCGGCCACGCGGCGCACGCCCGGGCACGTGCTCGGCGACGGCAAGTCCACCGTGGCGCAGCTGGTCGAGGTGGTGAACAGCGACCCGCGCCGCGGCGTCGGCCACGAGAAGGTGCTGACCAAGCTGAAGCTCGACCGCGAGGCCGAGCTGATGCTCGAACGCGTCGGCTACACCGCCGATTCGATTCCGAAAGTGGATGAAGTCGTGCCGCTGCGTTCCACCGCGAATCTTTCCACCGGCGGCACCGCGACCGACGTCACCGACATCATCCATCCCGACAACCGGGCCATGGCCGAACGCGCGGTGCGCGCGGTCGGGCTGGACGTCGGCGGCGTGGATTTCCTTTCGACCAACATCGCCGAAAGCTACAAGTCCATCGGCGGCGGCATTTGCGAGGTGAACGCCGCGCCGGGCTTCCGCATGCACATCGCGCCGAGCGAAGGCACGCCGCGCGACGCCGCCGGCCCGGTGATCGACATGCTGTTCCCGCCGGGCACGCCCTCGCGCGTGCCGATCGCCGCGGTGACCGGCACCAACGGCAAGACCACCACCGCGCGCATGCTCGCGCACATCGCCAAGATGGCCGGCTACACCCCGGGCCTGACCACCACCGACGGCGTCTACATCGACGGCCAGCGCACGGTCGAGGGCGACATGACCGGGCCGGTGTCGGCGCAGATGGTGCTGCGCGATCCGCAGATCGACCTCGCGGTGCTGGAAACCGCGCGCGGCGGGCTGCTGCGCGCCGGCATGGGCGTGGCCGAGGTCGACGTGGGCGCGGTGATCAACGTCGCCTCCGACCACCTCGGGCTGAAGGGCATCGACACGCTGGAACAGCTCGCCGAGATCAAGCGGATAGTGATTGAGGTCGCGCGCGATTGCGCGGTGCTCAACGCCGACGATCCCAACGTGCTGAAGATGTCGGCGTATACCGACGCGAAGGTCATCTGCTACGTGACCATGAACCCTTCGCACCCGCTGGTGCGCGAGCACATCCGCGCCGGCGGCCGCGCCTGCGCGCTGGAGCAGGGCGTGAACGGCCACATGATCACGCTCTACGACAAGGGCAGCCACATCCCGCTGCTGTGGACGCACTTGATCCCGGCGACGCTGGAAGGCCGCGCGCTGCACAACGTGCAGAACGCGATGGTCGCCTCGGCGATGGCGTTCTCGATGGGCATCAAGCTCGACGCGATCCGCCACGGCCTGCGCACCTTCGACACCACCTTCTTCCAGGCCCCGGGCCGGATGAACGTGTACGGCGAACACCCGTTCAAGGTGCTGATGGACTACGGCCACAACGCGCACGCGGTCGGGGTGATGGCCGACCTCGCGCAGCGGCTGGACGTGTCCGGGCGCCGCATCGTGGTCGTGGCCGGCCCGGGCGACCGCCGCGACGAGGACCTGCGCGAGATCGCGGCCGCGGTCGCCGGCAGGTTCGACCATTACATCGCGCGCCGCGACGACGGCCTGCGCGGGCGCGACGGCGACGAGGTGCCGCGGATCATCGCCAAGGCGCTGCAGGCCGGCGGCGTCGCCGAGGCCGACATCACCGTCATCCCGGACGAACAGCAGGCGGTGGACGCCGCGCTGAAGATGGCGCGGCCCGGCGACCTGGTGCTGGTGTTCGCCGACGCGTTGACGCGCACGTGGAAGCAGATCATCCGCTTCAAGCCCGACGGCGACATGCCCGCCGCCGCCGCGCGCGCGGAAGTGCCCGCGCTCGACACCACCCTCGACGAACAACTGGTCGCGGCGATGGAAGGCGTGGTGCGCGACGAACGCGGCCTGCGCTTCGAGCGCGAGGAAAGCGATTGAGCCTGCTCGCATGGGCGATGCCGTCGTGAGCGAACCGTTCGAGGATTCGCGCCGCCTGACCGGCGCCAACCTGTATTTCGACGGCCCCGGCGCGGCGCTGGAAACCGCGCCCGGGCTGGCCTTCGACGACGCGGCGCTGCGGCGCTGGCGCGAAAATATCGTGCGCGTGCGTGCGGCCCTGGGCTGGGCCGATGGCGCGATCCTGGTGCGCGAACACGCCAGCGGCGCCTCGCTCGCGTTCGCCGCGCCCATCGACCAGCTGTATGTCGCGACCGAAGCGAACGAGTGGGCGTGGTATTCCGCGCTCGGCCTGCGCGCCGACGATGCCCCGGTCGACGAAGACAGCGAATCGCCGCGCCCGCACGTCGCCCATTTCGACGACGACGGGGCCCTGCGCCAGTTGCACGCGCTCGCGCAGGCGGAAGCCAAGCCCGGGCTCGTCGCCCTGCTCGATGCGGCGCGCGCGCATGGCGTGCCCGCGCATGCCGACGACGACGCGCTCTCGATCGGCGAAGGCGAAGCCGCGCAGTCGTGGCCGCTCGATGCCTTGCCGGCGCCTGAAGCAGTGCCGTGGCCGGCGCTGCACGGCATCCCGAAGGCGGTCGTCACCGGTTCCAACGGCAAGACCACCACCGTGCGCCTGCTCGCGGCGATGCTGCGCGCGCACGGCCTGCGCGCCGGCTACAGCAGCACCGACGGATTGTTCGTCGCCGGCGAACGCGTCGAGGCCGGCGATTACTCCGGCCCGGTCGGCGCGCGCACCGTGCTGCGCGATGCGCGGGTGCAGGCGGCCGTGCTGGAAACCGCGCGTGGCGGCCTGCTGCGGCGCGGGCTGGTCGCCGACGATGCGCGGGTCGCGGTGGTGACGAACGTGTCCGCCGACCATTTCGGCGAATACGGCATCCACGATCTCGGCGACATCGCCGCGGTCAAGCTGGTGGTGGCCAAGTCGCTCGCGGCGGACGGGTTGCTGGTGCTGAATGCCGACGACGCGATGCTGGTGCAACACGCGCCGTCGACGCGCGCTTCGCGCATCGGCTGGTTCGCGTCCGGGCTCGGCGATGCGCTGGCGCACGGCGCGATCGCGTGCGGCGCGCGCGAGGGCCGCCTGGTCCTTTCGGTCCACGGTGTCGCCCACGACCTCGGCGAGGTCGCGGCGATGCCGCTCACCCTCGGCGGCAGCGCGCGCTACAACATCGCCAACATCGCCGCCGCGACGCTGGCGGCGTGGGCGATGGGCGTGCCGGCGGAGGCCATCGCCGGCGTGCTCGCGCGCTTCGGCGGCAGCAATGCCGACAATCCCGGCCGGCTGCAGCGCTGGACGCTGGGCCAGGTCGAGGTGCTGCTGGATTACGCGCACAACCCGGACGGCCTGCGCGGCCTGCTCGAGGTCGCGCGCGGGTTGCGCGGCGACGGCCGGCTGGCCTTGCTGCTCGGCCACGCCGGCAACCGCCTCGACGAGGACATCCGCGCGCTGGCCGCGGTCGCGGCGGAGGCGAAGCCGGATCGGGTCTGGTTGAAGGACATCGGCGGCGACTACCTGCGCGGGCGCGAATCCGGCGAAGTCGCCGGGATCCTGCGCGAGGCCTTGCGCGCGGCCGGCATGGCCGAAGACGCCTTGCCGGTCTGCCTGGACGAGGCCCGGGCCGCGCACGAGGCGCTGGCGTGGGCGCGGAACGGCGACCTGCTGGTGCTGCCGGTGCACGAACCCGCGGCGCGCGATGCGGTGGTCGCCTTGCTCGACGCGCTGCAGGTGTCGGGCTGGCGCGCCGGCGATCCGCTGCCGCCTGTGCCGGAAGCCGACGCATGAGCGACATCCTGCAACGCATCCTCGCGCGCAAGCGGGAGGAAGTGGCCGAACGCCGCGCGCGCCTGCCGCTGGCCGAACTGCGATCGCGCATCGCCGATGCGCCGCCAGCGCGCGGTTTCGCCGGTGCGCTGAAGGCGCGGATCGAACGCGGCGAAGCGGCGGTGATCGCCGAGGTGAAGAAGGCGAGTCCGTCCAGGGGCGTGATCCGCGCCGATTTCGACCCGGCCGCGATCGCGCGCAGCTACGAGGCCGGCGGCGCGGCCTGCCTGTCGGTGCTCACCGACGTCGATTTCTTCCAGGGCGCGGACGAGTACCTCGTTGCCGCGCGCGAAGCCTGTGCGCTGCCGGTGCTGCGCAAGGATTTCGTCGTCGACGCCTACCAGCTGCACGAGGCGCGCGCGCTCGGCGCGGATGCGGTGCTGCTGATCGCCGCCGCGCTCGACGACGCGCAACTGGCCGACTTCGCCGCGCTCGCCGCCGAACTCGGGCTGGACGTGCTGGCCGAGGTGCACGACGCGGACGAACTCGAGCGCGTGCTGCGCCCGCCGTCGGTGGGCGGACAGGTTCCGCTGGTCGGGGTGAACAACCGCGACCTGCGCACGTTCGAGGTGTCGCTCGACACCACGCTGGCGCTGAAGGACGCGGTCCCGGCCGGACGCACGCTCGTCACCGAAAGCGGCATCCTCGCGCCCGCCGACGTGGCGCGGATGCGCGAAGCCGGCGTGCACGCCTTCCTCGTCGGCGAGGCGTTCATGCGCGAGCCCGATCCGGGCGCGGCCCTGCACCGGCTGTTCTACTCGGCATGAACGCGATCGCCCCCGGCCCCGGTTTCCCCGTGCCGCGCGAAGACGCGCCGCTGGTCGTGTTCGATTTCGACCACACCCTCTACGACGGCGATTCCGGCAGCCACCTGTTCCGCTGGCTGATCGAACGCGCGTGGTGGCGGCGGGCGCTGGCGCTGCTGGCCGCGCCGGTGGCCGGGCCGATGGTCGCGTTCCTGCCCACGCGCCGCGCCGGCATCTCGGCGTTCGTGTGGATCGGCACCGTCGGCCTGCATCGGCGCCGCGACCTGGATGCGCTGATCGACCGTTACGTCGCCACGCACGCCGATGCGATCCGGGCGCGGCTGTTGCCGATCGCGCTGGACGTGTTGCGCCACCACCGCGAACGCGGCGACCGGGTCGTGGTCGCGACCGGCGCGCCGCCGGAACTCGCGCGCGCCATCCTCGCCTTCGTCGCGCACGAGGACGTGCCGGTGGTCGGCACCCTGGTCGGGCCGAAGTTCGGCGCGGTCGGCGCGCTGCGCCACTGCCACCACGCGATGAAGATGGCGATGCTGCGCGACGCCGGCTTCACGCAGCCGGTGGACGCCGCCTATTCCGACAGCAGCGCCGACCTGCCGCTGCTGCAGGCCGCCCGGCGACCGGTGGTGGTGAACCCGAAGCCGCGGCGCGTGGCGATGTTCCGGCGCGTGCTGCCGCCGGGCACGCCGATCCTCAACTGGGGTTGCCCGGGGCGCGGCGGGGACACGGTCGCCAGCGCCGCGTGAGGCGCCGGCTCAGGCGTTGAGCAAGGCCTTGACGAAGCGCACGGTGCCGTCGCCGTAGCCGCAGGCGCGGTAGAACGCATGCGCGTCGGTGCGTTGCGAACCGCTGGTGATCTCCAGCCGCGCGGCGCCGCCGGTGCGGGCGCGGCGCTCGGCCTCGCGCAGCAGCTGGCGGCCGATGCCGCGGCCCTGGGCCTCGGGCGTGACCACCATCGCGGTGATCCGGCAGGTGGTGGTGCCCAGCGGCAGGTAGTACATGAAGTCCAGCGCGATCAGCCCGCACACCGCGCCGGCGTGGCGGGCCAGCACCAGCGCCTGGCGGTCGTTGTCGATGATGGTCGCGATGCGGTCGAGCGCGTCGACGCGTTCGCAGGGATAGCCCAGGTCGGTCAGCAGCGCCGCGACGTCGTCGGCGTCCGCGGGCGAGGCGTTGCGCAGGTCGAGCCCTTCCAGCGGATCGCGTTCGCCCATGCGCCGGGTCAGCGGGTGCCGAACAGCACCACGGTCTTGCCGCGGGCGTGCAGCTTGCCGTCGGCCTGCAGCTTCTTCAGCACGCGCCCGGCCATCTCGCGCGAGCAGCCGACGAGGCGGGCCAGCTCCTGGCGCGAGACCTTGAGCTGGGTGCCCTGCGGATGGCTCATCGCCTCGGGTTCGCCGGCGAGGTCGTGCAGGGTGCGCTCGATCCGGTCGCTGACGTCGAGGAAGGCGAGGCGGCCGGCCTTGCGGCTGGTGTCGAGCAGGCGCCGCGACAGCTGCGCGCCGATGGCATAGACCAGGCTGGTGGCATCGCCGGCGAGCGGGCCGGCGAGCAGCTGGTACAGGCGTTCGTAGCCGATTTCGGCCAGCTCGCACTCGCTGCGGGTACGCAGCTGGACCTCGCGCCGGTCGGTTTCGATGAACAAGCCCATCTCGCCGACGAACTGGCCGGCGCCGAGGTAGCCCAGGACCAGCTCGCGCCCGTCCTCCTCCTCGGTGAGGATGCTGACCGAGCCGCGCACCACGTAGTACAGCGTCCCGGCCGGGTCGCCGGGCATGAACACGCTGGTGCGCGCCGGGTAGCGCCGCCGGTGGCAGTGGGCCAGGAAACGGTCGATGGCCGCGGCGTCGGGCGCCAGCGGATGGGTCGGGCGGCGCTGTGGCGCGCCAGCGGCGGCCTGGAACGAAGTGTGAGCCATGTCACAAGGGTAGGGGTTCGCGTCGATCTCGGCAAACGGGTTGGGGCGCGTTTCGCGGCCACGGGCTTTGCCGCATAATCGCGGCCCTTCGTCCGGGCACGGGAACACGTATCGTGGTCAAGCCACTGCCGCGCCTGAAGCTCCAGGGCTTCAACAACCTCACCAAGTCGCTCAGCTTCAACATCTACGACGTCTGCTACGCGGCGTCGGAGGACGAGCGCAGGCGCTACATCGAGTACATCGACGAGGAATACAACGCCGACCGCCTGACCCAGATCCTCACCGACGTGGCGGAGATCATCGGCGCGAACATCCTCAACATCGCGCGCCAGGACTACGACCCGCAGGGCGCCTCGGTGACGATCCTGATCTCCGAGCAGCCGGTGATCGACAAGGCCGACGCCAAGGGCGTGATCTCCGACGCGGTGGTCGCGCACCTCGACAAGTCGCACATCACCGTGCACACCTACCCGGAAACGCACCCGGACAACGGCATCGCGACCTTCCGCGCGGACATCGACGTCTCCACCTGCGGCGTGATCTCGCCGCTGAAGGCGTTGAATTACCTGATCGAATCGCTGGAAAGCGACATCGTGGTGATGGACTACCGCGTGCGCGGCTTCACCCGCGACATCAAGGGCCGCAAGCACTACATCGACCACAAGATCAACTCGATCCAGGACTACCTGGCGAAGAACGTGAAGTCGCGCTACGAGATGCTCGACGTCAACGTGTACCAGGAAAACCTGTTCCACACCAAGATGCACCTCAAGGAATTCGACCTCGACAACTACCTGTTCGAGGAGAAGGCCAAGAACCTGTCGTTCAAGGACCGGATGAAGGTCGAAGCGCGGCTGAAGCGCGAGATCGAGGAGCTCTACCACGGCCGCAACCTGGTGGACTGATCCCGCCATTCCTTCTCCCCGCCCGCGGGGAGAAGGTGTCGAAGGCGGATGAGGGGCGGAGCCGGCGCAAGCCGGCTTCTTCTTGGCTCAGACCCGGTAGGCCACCGTCTTCATCAGCTTCGAGGCGGCCGCCATCAAGGCTGGAATTGGTTGTGGAAGCGGCTTCGCCCCGGCGGCTTCGGCGTGGTCGGCGTGGCGGGCCTCGTCGTCCTTCATCACCCGCAGGATGGCGCGGCTGCGCAGGTCGGCGTCGGGCAGGGATTCGAGGTGTTCGCCGATGTGGGCCTCGACCTGGCGCTCGGTCTCGACCACGAAGCCCAGGTTCCAGCCGTCGCCGCGCAGCCCGGCCAGCGCGCCGATGGCGAAGCTGCCCGCGTACCACAGCGGGTTGAGCAGGCTCGGCCGGCTGTCGAGTTCGCGCAGGCGGTCCCCGCACCAGGCGAGGTGGTCGGTTTCCTCGCCGGCGGCGGCGAGCAGGTCGGCGCGGGTCGCCGGGTCGCGGGCGACCGCGGCCTGGCCGCTGTACAGGGCCTGGGCGCAGACCTCGCCGACGTGGTTGATCCGCATCAGGCCGGCGGCGTGGCGGCGCTCGGACTCGTCCAGCACCACCTCGGCCGTGTCCGCGGCCGGGTTCGGGCGCTCGGCGACGGGCTGGCCGGCGATGCTGCCCAGCGCGCGCTGGGCCTCGATCAGCAGGCGGTCGAACGCATCGAAGGCGCGGGCGGCGGGCATGGCCGCATTCTAGCCGGGGCAGGGGCCGGCTTGCGGCGGGCCGGGGCGGCCGCTATCATTCCACCTCTTTGCTCCGCCAAACGCGTGGTGAAGTTCCGCGGTTTCCACGGAACCAGCCCGACCAAGCAACCCGCCATCCGAGTTCCGAGATGAAGACTTTCACTGCCAAGAACGAGACCGTCCAGCGCGACTGGTACCTCGTCGATGCCGAGGGCAAGACCCTGGGCCGCCTCGCCGTCGAGCTCGCGCGCCGCCTCCGCGGCAAGCACAAGCCCGTCTATACCCCGCACGTCGATACCGGCGACTACCTGGTGGTGGTCAACGCCGAGAAGATCGCCGTGACCGGCAACAAGCTGGCCGACAAGCAGTACCACCGCTTCACCGGCTACATCGGCAACCTCAAGACCGAGACCCTGGCGCAGGCGCTGGAGCGCCATCCCGAGCGCGTGCTCGAGACCGCGGTCAAGGGCATGCTGCCGAAGAACCCGCTGGGCCGCGCCATGTACCGCAAGCTCAAGGTGTACGCCGGCCCGAACCATCCGCACGCCGCCCAGCAGCCGCAAGTTCTGGATATCTAAGCCATGGCCATCACGCAAAACTACGGCACCGGTCGCCGCAAGTCCTCCACCGCGCGCGTGTTCCTGCGCAAGGGCAGCGGCAACATCACCATCAACGAGCGTCCGCTGGACGAGTTCTTCGGCCGCGAGACCGCGCGCATGATCGTGCGCCAGCCGCTCGAGCTGACCAAGAGCACCGACAAGTTCGACGTCGTGGTCACCGCCTCCGGCGGCGGCACCACCGGCCAGGCCGGCGCGATCCGCCTCGGCATCGCCCGCGCGCTGGTCGAGTACGACGAATCGCTCAAGACCGAGCTGCGCAAGGCCGGGTTCATGACCCGCGACGCGCGCGAAGTCGAGCGCAAGAAGGTCGGCCTGCACAAGGCCCGCCGCGCCACCCAGTTCTCCAAGCGCTAATCCGAATCGCCCCCTGGCGTTGTCGTGGCGGCTTGCCTGTACTGTCAGTACAGGCGGCGCCACCACTTCTAGCCAGGGAACGATCGGATACGCGCCTGCTGCCGGCATTCATCGAGCAGGCGCGTTTGGATCTACAATCGGTTGCATAGCCCCGTCGCCAAGCGGTAAGGCACCTGACTCTGACTCAGGCATTCGGTGGTTCGAATCCATCCGGGGCTGCCATCCCGCCAAAAGCCCGCTTCGGCGGGCTTTTGCTTTTGCATCCAGCCGGAGCGTGCGCATGACCGCGAGCTTCCCGCCACCGAGCATTCCCGCCGCCGAACTGCCCGCGCAGATGCGCGCGCAGGGCGACGCGGTGCTGGCGGCTTCGGGCCTGGCCGAACTCACCGGTTGCGAGCCCGCCGCGCTGGACGCGCTCAAGCCGTCGTGGGATGCGTTGCCGCCCGATGAATACCTCAAGGACGGCGGCCGCTACCGGCGTCGTCGCCACTCCTGCTTCGTGTTCGAAAACGACGTGCTCCTGCAGGCGCCGCACCGCGCGCACTGGCAGTCGCTGGACTACAACGCCCTGCATGGCGGCATGCACCGCTGGTTCGAGCCGATCGAGCCGGCCGTGGTCGCCGCGCCGGCGTGGCCCCGGCTGCTGTCCGGGTTGGCGCGCGCGTGTTCCGGGCTACGCCCGGCATCGCGCTGGTGCATCGAGGCGCACCAGTTCCGGATCGATACCAGCGACGGGCTCGGCCGGCCCACGCCGGAAGGCGCGCACCGCGACGGCGTGGATTTCGTCGCCGTGATCCTGGTCGGGCGCGAGGGCATCAAGGGCGGCGAAACCCGGGTGTTCGAGGCCGCCGGGCCGTGGGGCCAGCGCTTCACCCTGGCCGAACCGTGGTCGATGCTGCTGCTCGACGACGCGCGCATGATCCACGAGACCACGCCGATCCAGCCGCTGGGCGAGTACGGCCATCGCGACACCCTCGTCCTGACCTTCCGCGAAAACGCGTTCCAGGGCGAGGACTGAGCCCGACGCGGTAAAATCGCCGCTTTCCACATGGCGGCGCGACATGAAACTCGGTTCGTTGAAGGAAGGCGGGCGCGACGGCACCCTCATCGTCGTTTCGCGGGACCTGGCCAGGGCGGTGCGCGCCACCGGCATCGCGCCGACCCTGCAGCGCGCGCTGGAGGATTGGGAAAGCGCCGCGCCGCGCCTCAACGCCCTGTCCGACGCGCTCAACGACGGCAGCGCCGACGGCGTGTTCGACCTCGACATGCAGGCACTGGCCGCGCCGCTGCCGCGCGCCTACGAATTCGTCGACGGCAGCGCCTACCTGCCGCACGTCGCGCGCGTGCGCCGCGCGCGCGGCGCCGAGGTGCCGGAGAGCTTCTACGTCGATCCGCTGATGTACCAGGCCACCAGCGCCGGCTTCTACGGCCCGCGCGACCCGGTCAAGGTGGTCAGCGAGGACTACGGCATCGACCTGGAGGCGGAAATCGTCGTGGTCACCGACGACGTGCCGATGGCGGCGACGCCGGAACAGGCGGCCGCGCACATCCAGCTCATCGGCCTGGTCAACGACGTCTCGCTGCGCAACCTGATCCCGCCGGAACTGGCGAAGGGCTTCGGCTTCCTGCAGTCCAAGCCGCGCAGCGCGCTGAGCCCGGTGTTCGTGACGCCGGACGAACTCGGCGACGCCTGGCGCGAGGGCAAGGTGCACCTGCCGCTGCTCACCCACATCAACGGCGCCTGGTTCGGCGCGCCCGAGGCCGGCGTGGACATGCAGTTCGATTTCCCGCAACTGGTCGCGCACGCGGCGAAGACCCGGCCGCTGTCGGCCGGCACGATCGTCGGTTCCGGCACGATCGCCAACGAGGACACCGCCAAGGGCGCCTCGTGCTTCGCCGAGAAGCGCACGGTCGAAACGCTGGAAACCGGCAAGCCGGTGACGCCGTTCATGAAGTTCGGCGACAGCGTGCGGATCGAGATGCTGGATCGCGAAGGCCGCAGCATCTTCGGCGCGATCGAACAGCGCATCGAGCGCCAAGCGGTGCCGTAAGGCGCCGGGCGGGGCGGTCTTCGCGACCGGCGGCCGGCGCCGGCGCGCGGAAGGCGCTATGTTGCCGGCCGGGGAGGGCACCATGAACGACAGGCTGAGGCTGTATTCGTACTGGCGCTCGAGCGCGGCCTACCGCGTCCGCATCGGGCTGCACCTCAAGGGACTGGCGTTCGAAACCATGCCGGTGCATCTGGTGCGCGATGGCGGCGAACAGCATTCGCCCGCGTTCCGCGACGCCAATCCGCAGCAGCTGGTGCCGGTGCTCGAGCACGGCCAACGCATGCTGCGGCAATCGCTGGCAATCCTCGAATACCTCGACGAAATCTGGCCGGAGCCGGCGCTGCTGCCGGCCACCGCGCGCGAACGCCAGCGCGTGCGCGCGCTGGCGCAGCTGGTCGCCTGCGACATCCATCCGCTCAACAACCTGCGCGTGCTGCAGTACTTCGAGCGCGAATGGGGCGTGCCGCAACCCGAGCGCGACGGTTGGGTGCGGCACTGGATCGTCGCCGGGTTCGACGCATTCGAGTCGATGCTGGCCGAACATCCGTCCACCGGCACGTTCTGCGACGGCAACAACCCGAGCATCGCCGACTGCTGCCTGGTGCCGCAGCTCTACAACGCGCGCCGCTTCGGCGTGGCGCTCGATGCCTACCCGACGATGCTGCGGATCGAACGCGCGTGCATGGAACTGCCTGCGTTCCAGGCCGCGCAGCCGGAACGCCAGCCGGACGCCCCGGGTTCCTGACCGCCACATTCGTCCATCCACCGATTCATCGAGCGCGGCGATCTTCCGCGCGATTGGGCTTGCGATCGTGAAGAAATCGCGATGGGGGAAAGGGCATGAAGATGGGTATCGCTGCGCTCAACCCATCCTACCTCGCTACGATTCGGAAATTTCCAATGTATTGGGCCATTAGCGCATTGATATTCGCGATCGCTCCACTATTGATCGGAATGGCGTCGGGTCACATCGCGGAGATCCATGGAACTGTTTTGGTAAAAGGAGGGCAACCTGCCGTGAATGCGGAGCTGATTGTTCTAGACAGCTGGGCAGGTCTGTTTACCATGCGGGAAAGAGAACTGTTGCGCATCCACACAAATGCCAATGGGAAATTTCATATTCGCAGCGTGCGTTTTACGCATGCCATAAACATTCGCGTCATGGAGAAGCCATGCGCTTGGCATACAGGAACCATTGCCTTGACGGAGGGAACTCGGAACCCGGATGGGAGTTATGAGCTGAGAATAGAGGTTATGCCTGTAAGGCGCGCGTGCGACGAAGGGGCGTAGAGTGTACAAGTTGAGCAACTAACCAACTAACGGAGTCAGGTTCACTTTTGCCGTGCAGGTCTATGCGCCGCTCGGATGCCTGCAAAGCGCTGGGTCTTGGCTTCGACCATCGCGCGGAAATCGTTTCGCCCGATGGCCCGTTGTTGCTGCAGGTAGAGCCGGATCTCGGCGAGGTCGTCGTCGGTGACCGCATCGCTCAACAGTTTTCGATACGCACGCCCACGTTCGCCAGGGACGTAGGGCGAAATAGGTAGCAGCGCATTGCGCCAACGCAAACCGCATCTGCGTTGGGTATCCGTCCGGAACGCGAAGCTGGGCCTCAGTGCGAGGCTGAGGCCTGCTGGGAACTGGTGTCGAACACGTCCGCGTAGGGATCATGCTCGCCGCTGGCGCCCTCGGACAGGCGGAACTTCAGCGCCAGGCCCTCGCGCGAATCGGCGGCGTCGAGCGCGCGCTCGCGTTCCACCCGGCCGGTCTTGTACAGCCGGTACAGGCACTGGTCGAAGCTCTCCATGCCTTCCTCGAGCGAGGCTTCCATCGCCTGCTTGACCTCGTGCACCTGGCCGCGGCGCAGCAGGTCGCGGATGTGCGGGGTGTTGATCAGCACCTCGGTCGCCGGCAGGCGGCGGCCGTCGGTGCCGATCACCAGCCGCTGCGAGATCACCGCGCGCAGGTTCAGGGCGAGGTTCATCAGCACGTTCTTGTGCGCGCCCTCGGGGAAGAAGTTGAGGATGCGCTCGATGGTCTGGTCGGCGTTGTTCGAGTGCAGCGTGGCCAGGCACAGGTGGCCGGTTTCGGAGAAGGCGATCGCCGCCTCCATCGTCTCGGCGTCGCGGATCTCGCCGATCAGGATCACGTCCGGCGCCTCGCGCATCGCGTTCTTGAGCGCGTTGTGGAAGCCGTGCGTGTCCAGGCCGACCTCGCGCTGGTTGACGATCGACTTCTTGTGCCGGTGCAGGTATTCGATCGGGTCCTCGATGGTGAGGACGTGGCCCGAGGTGGTGGTGTTGCGGTGGTCGATCATCGAGGCCAGCGTCGTCGACTTGCCCGAGCCGGTCGAACCGACCACCAGCACCAGCCCGCGCGGCGCCATGATCACGTCCTTCAGCACCATCGGCAGCTGCAGTTCCTCGATCGACGGGATCACGTTGCGGATCGCGCGGATCACCATGCCGACTTCGCCGCGCTGCTTGAACACGTTCACGCGGAAGCGGCCGGCGCCTTCCAGCACCACCGCCATGTTCAGCTCCAGGTCGCGTTCGAACGCCTCCTTCTGGCCTTCGTCCATCAGCGAATAGGCGATCTTCTTCACCATGCCGGCCGGCAGGCCGGTGCTGCCGAGCGGGTAGTGCTTGCCCTCGACCTTGATGTAGACCGGCGCGCCCGTGGTCATGAACATGTCCGACGCGTTCTTGTCGGTCATCAGCTTCAGGAAGTAGCCGATATCCATCCATCCCTCCTCGCCCGCGGCGGATTGACGTTGCGACGGGGCGTCGTGCGGTGAAGAATGGCCGTGCGGCTTTCCCCGCCGGCAACACGGCCACGTCCGATGAATCCAAGCTTCGCACACTTCGACAAGTTCCTGTATCCGCGACTGCTGGCGCCGCTGCTCCTCGCCGCGGCCACCGGCGGTTGCGCATCCACGCCGCCGCCGACCGCGGAACTCGACCAGGCGCGGCAGGCCTTGAACCGCGCCGAGGCCGGCACCCCCGCGGCCGAGCTGGACGCCACGATCGCGATGGCGCGTTCCGAACTCGAAGCCGCGCAGGCGGCGATGGCGAAGGGCCGCGACAAGGACGCTCGCGCGCTCGCGCTCGCGGCCGCCGCGGACGCCGATCTGGCGCATGCCGCGAGCCAGGCCCGCGACGCGGCGCAGGCGGTGCGCCAGCGCAGCGCGGAAGTGGCGTCGCTGCGGCAGACGCTGGGCGTGGACGACGGCAGCGTGTTGCCCGAACCGGTGCCGGTGCCGCCGTTGCCCGCCGTCGGCTTCGGCGGCGACGAAGCCGCGCGCCTGCAGGCGCTCAATGCCGATCCGCGGTACCAGGGCATCGCCGCCTACGAACGCTTCCGCGCGCAGCAGGCGCTGGATGCGCTCGCCGCCGCGCGCAGCAGCCAGCGCGCCGCGTTGCAGGCGCTGGCCGGCAAGCGCGTCGCCATCGCCGAGCAGGCGGCGGCGGCGGAAGCCTTGCGCCGGCAGGCCGACGATCTCGACCGGCAGCGCAGCGAGCTGATGGTCGAAGCCAGTCGCCAGGACGCCGAACGCGCACGCCAGGAAGCCGAACGCCTGCGGCTGGAAGCGCAGATGCAGGCGGAGGAAGCCGAGCGTTTGCGCGCCGCCGCCGATGCCGAGGCGCAGGCGCGGCAGAGCGCGGAAGCGGTGGTGCAGGGCGTCGGCGACGCCGAGCGCGCCAAGCTCAAGGCCGCGCGCGATCGCGAGGCGGAACTGGCCCGGCAGGAGGCCGAGCTACGCGCTGCCGCGGGCCAGGATCCGCCCAAGCCCAAGAAAAAGCCCAAGCACTGACCGCTTCGTTAAAAAATAATAAAAACAAGGGGTTGCGTCCGTCCCGCCGAGGATTGAGACGCACTTCCGCATCCTTCACGGACGCTTCGGGCCCATCGGATCAAGCAATTGCGCGGACTGCTTGCGAGGCCCCGGGCGGAGGAGTAGGTTCGGGCTTCCAGAGGGTTCGATTCCCGTCGGACCCTTGGCCAGCGAGCCAGGTCGATGACGCCAACATCCGACAATCCGGAACGCCAGATCACGCACCGTTCGGGCGTGGGCGTTCCGGAAGGAGCGTCCCGCGCCGCCGGCCCCTCAGGTCACGCCACCTTGCAACGCCCCGCGTCGGAGACGGCCGGGGCGTTCGCATGTCTGGCGCCGTCCGGACCACGTCGGCTTGCCGGCGCGGGCTTTTCCCCTTAGCAGTCGCAGGAGGTCTCCATGTTCGAAGGGCAACCGCAGACGGAACTCGACGCCATCCTCAAGGCGAACAACGAGTTCAGGCAGCTCTACTACCGCCACAAGGAATTGGACAAGCAGGTGCTCGATGCCGAACTCGGCGTGCTGCCGGTCGACGATTCGACCCTTTCGCAGATGAAGCGCGAGAAGCTGGCCGCCAAGGACCGCCTGACCCGGATGTACGACGTCCTCCATCACTGACCCGGCGTTTTCCTCGTCGCGGGCGGCGGCGGTATCCTCGTCCACTGCCGCCGCCCGCGTCACCTTCCGCATCCCGCCACGGGGCGGTTGCTAGAATCCCGGCCGAAGCCGCGGCGCGCGCGGCGCGCGAATCCCGCATGGCCATCCACGAATCCGTCCTCGAACTGGTCGGCGACACGCCGATCGTCCGCGCCCGTCGCCTCGAAACCGGCCCGTGTACGCTGTACCTGAAGCTGGAAAGCCAGAATCCCGGCGGTTCGATCAAGGACCGGATCGGGATGTCGATGATCGAAGCCGCGGAGAAGCGCGGCGACATCAAGCCCGGCGACACCCTGGTCGAAGGCACCGCCGGCAACACCGGCATCGGCCTGGCGCTGGTGGCGCAGCAGAAGGGCTACAGGCTGGTCCTGGTCGTGCCCGACAAGATGTCGCGCGAGAAGATCTTCAACCTCAAGGCGATGGGCGCGCAGGTCGTGCTCACGCGCTCGGATGTGGCGAAAGGCCATCCCGACTACTACCAGGACATGGCCGAGCGCATCGCGCGCGAAACGCCCGGCGCCTACTTCATCAACCAGTTCGGCAACCCGGACAACCCGGCCGCGCACGAATTCGGCACCGGGCCCGAGATCCTGCGCCAGCTCGACGGTCGGCTCGACGCCATCGTGTTCGGCTGCGGCAGCAGCGGGACCATGACCGGCCTGTCGCGCTGCTTCGCGAAGGAATCGCCGCAGACCGAACTGATCCTCGCCGATCCGGTCGGCTCGATCCTCGAGGACTACATCAACCGCGGCCAGGTCGTGGAGAAGTCCGCGAGCTGGATGGTGGAAGGCATCGGCGAGGATTTCCTGCCACCGATTTCCGACTTCACCCGGGTGAAGAAAGCCTACGCGATCAGCGACAAGGAAAGCTTCCTCACCGCGCGCGAGCTGCTGGAGAAGGAAGGCATCCTCGGCGGTTCTTCCACCGGGACCCTGCTCGCCGCGGCGCTGAAGTACTGCCGCGAACAGACCGAGCCGAAGAACGTGCTGACCTTCGTCTGCGACACCGGCAACAAGTACCTGTCGAAGATGTACAACGACTACTGGATGCTGGACAACGGCTTCCTCGAACGGCCGGCGCACGGCGACCTGCGCGACCTGATCCTGCGCCCCTACTCGCAGCGCGACACCGTGGTGGTCGGCCCGAAGGACCTGCTGGTCACGGCGTACCAGCGGATGAAGCTGTACGACGTCTCGCAGCTGCCGGTGGTGGACGGCGACGCGCTGGTCGGCATCGTCGACGAATCCGACGTGCTGCTGCATGTGTACGGCGACGAGGCGCGGTTCCGCGACCCGGTCTCGACCGCGATGGTCAGCAAGCTCGACCGCCTCGACGTGAAATCGCCGATCGAGGCGCTGTTGCCGGTGTTCGACCGCGGCCACGTCGCCATCGTCATGGACGCAGGCCGTTTCCTCGGCCTGATCACCCGCATCGACCTGCTGAACTATCTCCGTCGCCGGGTGCAGTAAGGCGCCGCGCCGGCCCGGGCGCTGGCGGCGCGGATGCTAAAATCCGCGTTCGTTTGCACAAGGCGGATCGAATGAGTCAGGACCATCGCGGCCGCGGCCGCTCCGGGCTGGGCACGCTGGCGATCCATGCCGGCCAGTCGCCCGATCCCACGACCGGCGCGGTGATGCCGCCGATCTACGCCACCTCGACCTACGCCCAGTCCAGCCCGGGCGTGCACCAGGGCTTCGAGTACTCGCGCACGCACAACCCGACCCGCTTCGCCTACGAGCGCTGCGTCGCCGGTTTGGAAGGCGGCAGCCGCGGGTTCGCGTTCGCATCCGGGCTCGCGGCCACCTCCACGCTGCTGGAACTGCTCGACAGCGGCGACCACGTGCTCGCGATGGACGACCTCTACGGCGGCAGCTACCGCCTGTTCGAACGCGTGCGCCGGCGCAGCGCGGGCCTGGACTTCAGCTTCGTCGACATGACCGATCCGGCGAAGTTCGAGGCCGCGATCACGCCCAGGACGAAGCTGGTGTGGATCGAAACCCCGACCAACCCGCTGCTGAAGATCGTCGACATCGCCGCGATCGCGGCCATCGCGAAGAAGCGCGGCCTGCGGGTCGCGGTCGACAACACCTTCGCCTCGCCGGCGCTGCAGCGCCCGCTCGAACACGGCGCCGACCTGGTCATGCATTCGGCGACGAAATACCTCAACGGCCATTCGGACATGGTCGGCGGCATGCTCGTGGTCGGCGACGACGCCGAACTCGCCGAGCAGGTCGCGTTCCTGCAGAACTCGGTCGGCGCGGTGCAGGGCCCGTTCGACAGCTTCCTCGCGCTGCGCGGCCTGAAGACGCTGCACCTGCGCATGCGCGCGCATTGCGAAAACGCGCAGGCGCTGGCGGAATGGCTGCAATCGCATCCGGCGATCGAGGCGGTGATCCATCCCGGTCTCGCATCGCACCCGCACCACGCGCTCGCCAAGCGGCAGATGGACGGCTTCGGCGGCATGCTCTCGGTGCGGGTGAAGGGCGGCCTCGACGGCGCCAAGCGCTTCTGCGAGCGGCTCGAGCTGTTCACGCTGGCCGAATCGCTCGGCGGCGTGGAATCGCTGGTCAACCACCCGGCGATCATGACCCACGCCAGCATCCCGCCCGCGCGCCGCGCCGAACTCGGCATCGCCGACGACCTCGTGCGCTTGTCCGTCGGCGTGGAAACGCTGGAGGACCTGCGCGCCGACCTCGACCACGCGCTGGCGGCATGACGCGGGAAGCATCCCCGGGGCAGGACGCGCGCAAGCGCATTCTCGCGGTGGTGGGCACGCGGCCCGAGGCGATCAAGATGGCGCCGGTGATTCGTGCGCTGCGGGCCGCGCCCTGGGCGGACGTGCGCGTGCTGGCGACGGCCCAGCACCGGCAGATGCTCGACCAGGTGCTCGATGCGTTCGCGATCGTCCCCGACATCGACCTCGACATCATGGCGCCCGGCCAGACCTTGCCGGAACTGACCTCGCGCCTGCTGTCGCGGCTGGACGAGGTGTTCGCGCGGGAACAACCCGACGTGGTGCTGATCCAGGGCGACACCACCACGGTCATGACCGCGGCGCTGGCGGCGTTCTACCGGCGCATCGCCGTGGGCCACGTCGAGGCGGGCCTGCGCACCGGCGATTTGCACAACCCGTTCCCCGAGGAAATGAACCGGGTCGTGGCCGGGCGCCTGTCGCGCTGGCATTTCGCGCCGACCGAAGGCGCGCGCGACAACCTGCTGCGCGAGGGATTCGATCCGGCCGCGGTGCACGTCACCGGCAACACCGTGATCGATGCGCTGCTCGAGGTCGTGCGGCGCGACGCGCCGTTGCCGGTCGAAGTGCCGGCGGGTCGGCGCATGGTGTTGGTCACCGCGCATCGCCGGGAGAATTTCGGCGCGCCCTTCCGCGAGGTCTGCCTGGCGATCCGCGACCTCGCCGACAGGCACGAAGACGCGCATTTCGTGTATCCGGTGCACCCGAACCCGAACGTGTCCGGGCCCGCGCACGAGATCCTTTCCGGCCATGCGCGCATCACCCTGTGCCCGCCGCTGGATTACCTGCCGTTCGTCGCGGCGATGAAGCGCGCCTACCTCGTGCTGACCGATTCCGGCGGCGTGCAGGAAGAAGCGCCCGCCCTGGGCAAGCCGGTGCTGGTCATGCGCCGGGAAACCGAGCGCCCGGAGGCGGTCGCGGCCGGTGTGGTGCGGCTGGTGGGGCGGGTGCGCGACGCCATCGTCGCCGAGGTTTCGCGCCTGCTGGACGATCCCGACGCCTACGCCGGCATGGCCAAGGGGGTTTCGCCCTACGGCGACGGCCACGCGGCGGCGCGGATTGCCGATATCCTCAAGCGCGATCTCGTCGGATGATGCTCGCGCCGTGACCGCAACCGCCTCCCGACCGAACGCCAGCGACAGCGCGGGTTTCCTCGTGCTCGGCATGCATCGCAGCGGAACCTCGGTGCTGGCGCGGCTGCTGGCGGCGGCCGGCGCCAATCCCGGCGAGCGCCTGGTGCCGGGCAGCCTCGGCAACGAGGAGGGCCACTGGGAAGACGCCTTCGCGGTCGAAACCAACGAACGGCTGCTGTCCGCGCTCGGCCATCGATGGGACGATCTGCGCCCGCTGCCGCGCGACTGGATGCGGTCCGATGCGGCGTCCGTCGCGCGTGCGCAGATCCGCGGCTACCTGCGTTCGAGCCTGTCGAAGCATTCGTTGTGGGCGATCAAGGATCCGCGGATGTGCCTGTTCGCGGAACTGTGGCTGGGCGCGCTCGCCGAGGAAGGTTGCACGCCTTCGGTATTGCTGCTCGCGCGCCATCCGCAGGAAATCGCAGGGTCGCTCGCGGTCCGCGACGGCATGGCCGACGGCAAGGCCTTGCTGCTCTGGCTGCGGCATGCGCTGGATGCCGAACGCGCAACCCGCGGCCTGCCGCGAGCGTTCATCGGTTACGACGAACTGCTCGCGGACCCGGCTGGCGTGATGCGGCGGATTTCGCGCCTGCCGGGCGGCGAGCGCTTGCGGGAAACGCCCGGCGGAAGCGTCGATGGCGGCATCGTCAGGCAGGAACGCCGGCACCATCGCCACGATGGCGCGCCGTTGCCGGAACCGGTCGGACTGGCGTGGCGCGCGCACCTCGCGGCGGTCGCCGGGGACGACGATTCGCGCGCGTTCGATGAAGCGGACTCGACGCTCGCGCGTGCGGACAGCCTGTTCGCGCCGGTATTGCAGGAACTCGATCGCGAACGCGAAGTGTTGTGGGAGCGCACCGCGCGCGCGGAAGCCGAGCTGGCGAAGACGACGAATAGCCTCGTCGATGTGCCGGCGACGCTCGAGGCGCACCACGGTCAGTCCATCGAGGCGATCACGAGCCTGACTCGCCTGATCAATACCCGCATGGCCGCATTGCAGCATGGCGGATCGCCCGCATTCCGACTTGTTGCAGCAAGTGCGCGCAAGCTGGTCGTGGCGGGTCACGCGGCCGTTCCGAGTGCTCAAGCGGCTGGCCGGCGGTCGGCGCGCTCCGAACGGCAGAAGCTCGTCGCGATGCTGGCGGGACGCGAGGCGAATCGACCGATCGAGGTCACTGCGCGGTCGTCGGAGAATTCCACGCGATCGCGCCTGTCGTTGGCGGCGGCGAATCCCGAACGCCCGGACGTGTTCGTCTGGGCGGTGATCGACTGGCACTTCCGCACGCAACGCCCGCAGCACCTGGCCAGCGCGCTCGCCGGCGCGGGGCATCGCGTGTTCTACCTGTCGAACAACCTGGCCGATTCGGCGACGCCCGGGTTCCGCATCGAACCCCTGGATGCATCCGGACGCCTGTTCCAGGTCAACCTGCACGCGCCGGGTGCGCCGGAAATCTACTACGGCGCGCGAGCCGCAGACCATCGCCGACCTGCGGCGTAGCGTCGGCGAACTGATGCAATGGGCGGACAGCGACGGCGGCCTGTGCATCGTGCAGCACCCGTTCTGGCTGGACATCGCCGCGGCGCTGCCGGGTTCGGCCTTGTTGTACGACTGCATGGACCACCATGCCGGGTTCGAAAACAACGCGGCGTACGTGCTCGAAGCCGAAGAGCGCCTGATCGCCGGCGCCGACCTGCTGATCGTGACCTCGGACTGGCTCGACAGGAAGCTGGCCGATGCCAACCCGCACCGCGTGCTGATCCGCAACGCGACCGACTACGAACACTTCCGCGAACGGCCGCGGCGGGTGTATCGCGATCCGCGCGGGCGCCGGGTGGTCGGCTACTACGGCGCGATCGCCGAATGGTTCGACCTGGAACTCGCGCGCCGCGTGGCCGAGCGGTTCCCCGAATGCGTGCTGCTGTTGATCGGGCACGACACCATCGGCGCGGCCGCGGCGCTCTCGGACCTCGGCAACGTCGTGTTCACCGGCGAGGTCGGCTACGACGAACTGCCGTACTACCTGCATGGCTTCGACGTCGCGCTGCTGCCGTTCCGGGTGATCGAGCTGACGATGGCCACGAACCCGGTCAAGGTCTACGAATACCTCAGCGCCGGGAAACCGGTGGTGGCCGTGGACCTGCCGGAAACCGCGCAATTCGGCGGGCTGGTCCTGCGGGCGCGCAGCCGCGAGGCATTCCTCGACGCGGTGTCGATCGCGCTGGAGGAGCCGCGCGACGACGAGGCGGGGCTTGCGCAGGCGCGCCGCGCGTTCGCGCGCGAGCAGACCTGGGCGCACCGGGCGCGGCAGATGGACGATGCGATCGCCACCTTGCCCGCGCCGCGCGTGAGCGTGGTCGTGCTCGCCTTCAACAACCTGGAGCTCACCAGGGCCTGCCTGGACAGCATCGAAGCCGAGAGCAACTGGCCCAACCTCGAGGTCATCGTCGTCGACAACGCCTCCAGCGACGGCACTCGCGAGTTCCTGCGCGAATGGGAGCGCGGCGGGAACGGTCGCCGCGCGATCCTCAACGACGACAACCTCGGTTTCGCCGCCGGCAACAACATCGGCCTCGCCGCCGCGACCGGCGAATACCTGGTCCTGCTCAACAACGACACCCGGGTCACGGCCAACTGGATCCGCACCCTGGTCAACCACCTCAGGCGCGACCCCGGCATCGGCATCATCGGCCCGGTGACGAACAACATCGGCAACGAGGCCAAGGTCGACGTCCGCTACGAGGACATGGGCGGGATGCGGGCGGCCGCGGCCGCGCACACGCGGCGCCACGTCGGGGAGTTGCTGCCGATCCGGACGGTGGCGTTCTTCTGCGTGGCGATGCCGCGTTCCACCTACGAGAAGGTCGGGCCGCTGGACCCGGCGTTCGGCGTCGGTTTCTTCGAGGACGACGATTACTGCCGCCGGGTGGAAGCCGCCGGGCTGGGCGTGGCGTGCGCGGAGGACGTGTTCGTGCACCACCATCTTTCCGCCAGCTTCGACAAGCTCAAGGCGGAGTCGCGCAGGCAGTTGTTCGAGCGCAACAAGGCGTTGTACGAGGCGAAGTGGGGCGAATGGATCCCGCACGCCTACCGCGGCGCCAGCGATGGCCGGGACGGCGGGCAGGGCGCCATCGACGCATCCATGGACGACCGGAACGCATGAGACACGTCATCTGCCATTACCACATCTACAAGAACAGCGGCACGACGTTCGACCACATCCTCGAGCGGAATTACGGCCACAGGCACGTCCGCTTCGACGGGCCGTTCCCCTACTTCTCCATCGGCCAGAGGGAGCTCGCCAAGGTCATCGCGAGGAACAAGGCCGCCGTCGCGTTCTCCTCGCACCAGATCACCTTGCCGGTGCCGGCCTCGCTGGAATTCAACGTGCTTCCGGTGGTGTTCGTCCGGCACCCGCTGTTGCGCAGCCATTCGATCTACCGCTACAAGCGTTCCGAGAAGGACGGCACGCTCACCAGCGACAACGCGGCGCGCATGGACTTCGACGAATGGTGCCGCACCAACCTCGCGCACGCGGTCGAGATCGTGCAGGTGTCCAACTCGCAGACCAGGATGCTCGGCGCCCAGGCCGGCGAAGTCTCGCTCTCCAGGCGGCACAAGGAATGGATGGAGTACGACCTGCAGCAGGCGCTGCGCAACCTGCGCCTGGTCGAACTGCTCGCCCGGACCGAGCATTTCGCCGGGGACATCGCGCGCTTCGGCGCGGTGCTGGCCCGCTACGGGATCGAATTCGTGGCGGAAGGGACCGATCCGCAGAACGTGACCGGCAGCGACCTCGGCAAGACCGTGGACGAGCGCCTGGCGCAGGTGCGGGAAGCGCTTTCCCCGGAGACGCACGCCAGGCTCGTGGCGGCGAACCGGCAGGACCTCGCGATCTACGCCGCGGTCGGCGCGATGCTGGCCGGCGGCGGCGCTTGACGCGGCGCCGCGCTCAGCCCTCGAACACGGCCCGCCCGATGACGGCGTCGTCGACGTTGTCGCGCAGCAGGAACGCCATCCCCGGCTTCAGCCAGGGGCCGAGGAACGCTGGAACCGCGCCCGATGCCGGTGCAGATCATCTGCTCGCTGCCCGCATCGTCGACCACGCTGAGCCTGACCGAACTCACGTTGTAGTCGGACGCATCCCACGCCAGCACGTGGCCGTCGGCGAGGCCGCCGTGGATGGACGGCGCCAGCCACAGCGCCCGGTGCGTGGCCGGGATCTCCAGGCGCGGGCGCAGCAGGGCCGCCTTCCGCGCGGTTTCCAGCTTGATCTCGTAGGCGTCGAGCACTTCCTCGGTCGCCGTGCGCGCACATGGCATCCAGCAGCGGTTGGTGATCTTTCCGCAGCCTCGGCGGCGGTTGAGTTCCTCGGTCGGGCCGTGCGCGCGCACGCGGCCGGCATCCAGCCACAGGCAGCGGTTGGTGATCTTCCGCAGCAGGCGGTTGTTGTGCGATGCGATCACGCAGATGTCGGCCGACTCGAAGAACGAGTTCATCCGCTCCACGACCTTGTCCTGGAAGTTGACGTCGCCCGCGCCGATCCATTCGTCCATGACCAGGATGTGGTTGGCGAACGCGGTGGTGATCGCGAAGGCCAGGCGCATGGCCATGCCCTGCGAGTAGGCGTGCATGGGCAGGTGCAGGTACGGGCCGAGCCCGGCGAATTCGGCGATGCCGGGCACCGCCGCGGCGATTTCCGCATGGGTCCGGCCCGCGATCAGGCCCTTGAGCAGGATGTTGCGGTAGCCCGAAGCCTCGGGCCGGAACCCGAGGTGGATGTTGAAGATGCCCGAAACGTCGTGGTCGCTCCGGACCGAGCCGCGGCTGGGATGGTAGATCCCGCACAGCGCGCGCAGCAGCGTGGACTTGCCCGAACCGTTGTGGCCGACCAGGCCGAGGCGGTCGCCAGCGCCGAGCGCGAACGACACGTCGTCGAGCGCGCGCACGTGCGGCTTGCCGTCGACGGCGATGATCTCGCCGCCGGTCTCGAGGTTGTGCGATTCGAAATCGAACGGATCCTTCGGCCCCTTGCGGACCGGGAAATCGACGGTGAGGCCGTTGCATTCCAGGTACATCGGGTCAAATCCAGAACGCGATCTTGCGTCGCGTCGAGGCATACGTGATCGCGGCCGCGACGATGCCGAGCGCATTGACCAGACCGACCACGCGCCAGCTGGTCGCCGGCCAGTGGTTGTAGAGCAGCGGGTCGCGCACGATGGCGAGGTAATGGGTCATAGGATTGATCCTCGCCAGCTCGGCCAGCACGCCGCTCTGGCCGGGCATCCACAGGATCGGCGTGATGAAGAACATCAGGCGCATGCTGGTCTGCACCGCGTGCAGCAGGTCGTGGTAGCGCACGCACAGGGGCGCCAGCAGGGCCGACAGCCAGACCGACGTCACGAAATACGCAAGCAGGCCCGGGATGGCGAGGAATGCCGCCGGCGTCCACGGCGTCGGCTTCCAGAACAGCGCCACCGCCATCACCAGCAGCACCAGCGAGAACACCATCCAGTTGCGCAGCGCGGCCTGCAGCAGGTAGACCGGGTAGGGCACCGCCGTTCCCAGGATCCACGCGCGCGAATGCAGGTAGGCGCCGCAGGCGTCGGTGACCATGGAGCTGATGAACGACCATGCGCCGAAGCCGATGGTCACGAAGATCGCGAATTCGCGCGTGCTCGCCACCGACATCTGCCCGAAAACAAGCACCTTCACCCCGACGAACAGGGCAAAGGAAATGGCGATCCACGCGACGCCGAGGACGGTGCGGCGATAACGGTCGCGCAGGTCCTCGAGCGCGAGGTTCATCCACAGCGCCGGTACTCGGGCGGCCTGCTTCCAGTCCTGCCATGCGGCCGACCAGGGGGATGCGCCACGAACGGTCTGGGGCTGGTGCATGCGGGTGCGATTATTCCACGGGTCGCGGGATGGGCGGGGATCATGCCGAGATGCCCGCATCCGTCGCGGCGGCATCGCCGCGCATGGACGCTCCCGGTGCGGGAGCGATTCAGCGAAGCGGGGTCAGGCGTTTTGGTCGTGTCGTCCGGATCAGCCGCATCGCTTTCCGGTGAAGGCGACCGACCCGAGTTCCGTGCGGTTCGCGGCATTGAGCAGCTTGAAGCTCATGCCGGGATGCACCCACTTGCCGGTCTGCTTCTGGCCGATGCTCGCGCCGCCGCCGAACATGCGCTGGTTGCCCTTGCGGTTGACCATCATCACCACGACCTTGTCGGCCTGGCCGGTGGCGTTCCAGGTCAGGGTCACGCGCGAGGCGCCCTTGC
>JBGAHT010000036.1:0-29330 GCA_044226035.1 Thermomonas sp.
CCTTGGCCGGTTCCATGCGCCCGGACGCATCCTGCAAGTGCAGCCAGTCGCCCACGCGCAGTTGGCGCACCCGAGCGAGCATGTCGGCTTCGAAATCGAGCAAGTCGGTGCCGCCGACCACCGCCAGGCGCGGTGGCGCCCGTTCGGCATCGTCCGCTGGCGACGGCGCTGGCATCGCGGGCGCGTCCTGCGGCGCCGCGGTTTCGCTTTCCGCCGCTTGCGCGATCTCGTCGACCACGGGCACGGGCGGCGCCTCGACCGGCTTGGGCGAAACGGCTTCCTCCAGCTCATCGATGACCAGCGCGGCCGATTCGCCGGCGAATCCGGAACTGGCGAGCACGGCTTCGAGCGCCCGGCGCGGCAACGGCATGGTTTCGGCCGATGGCTGCGGCTGCTGCCCGCGGTCGAATGCCGCCAGCAGGTCGTCGATGGCTTGCACGGCTTCGGCGTGGCGCGGCGAACCCGGGCCATCGCGCAGGATCACCTGGCTGAGGTGGTGCGCGACGTGCTGGTCGAGGAACCCGGCCACGATCGCCGGCAGCGCGCGATCGCCACGGCGGGCGAGGATTTCCGCGGACGCGGCGGCGCGCGCCTGTTCGAGCCGTTCGCGCCCGAGCCTGGCCTGCGCCGCGCGCCGTTCCGCCAGCTCGAAACGCTTGCGGTGCTGCGCCATGTACGCCCGCAGTTCCTGCTCCAGCGTTTCGAAGATGGCCACGTCCTCGTTGAACTCGGACACGACGCGGTCGATGGTGCGGTCGACGCGATCGAGCAGTTCGCGTTCCTGCGGCGCGTCGCCGCGGTTGCCGGCGCAGGCTTCGGCCACGGTGTTGAGCAGGCGCCACGCCGGGTGCTCGCGCGAATCGAACATGTCGCGGTCGCGCACCGCGACCCGGGTGTAGGGAACCAGCAGGCGGTCGATCCGCTGCCGTGCGTGCGGGTCGAAGCGCGCGCCGTCCAGCAGCGAGTCGAACAGCCTTGCCATCAGCCCGAGTGTTTCCTCGTCGGTTTCGCCCAGCCGCAGGCCGTCGCCGTCCATGCCCAGCTTGCGCGCGTTCTGCGCGATGTCGCGCAACAGGCGCTCGGCGAGGGATTCGCGCCCCGCCGCGGCCATCGTCGCCTCGCTGTCCCGTGCTTCCTGCTGCATCAGCGCGAGGATGGAGAGCAATTCGTTCGAACCGATCCTCGGCACCGTCGGCGTGACCGTGCCCGGGTCGAACAACTGCGATTCCTCGCGCACGGGCCGGCGCGATTCGAGCAGGCGCAACATGTGCGCGAACAGCACGCCATCGGCGGGCAGGCTCGCGTTCGCCACGTGGCGTCCCGCCGTTGCAGCCGGCGTGCGTGGCTGGGCGGCCGGCCGCGGGCGTTGCGGCAGGCTGCCGGATGCGAGCATCGCCTCGCAGCGTTCGTAGGCCTGCGCGAGGGCGGCGGCAAGCGGGCGTTCGACCGAACGCAGGGCCGCGATGCGGTGGCGGGCGTCGGGATCGGCCTCGTCCAGCGCCGTAGCCAGCGCTTGCACGATGAACGCCGGGGCCATCGGGTTTTCCGAGGCACGCAGGCTGTCGCGGCGCGACGCGCGCGCCAGGCGCTGGCCGAGCATTTCCAGGCCGCGCGCGTTCGGGCGCGATGCGCCTTCGGCCACCTGCTCGCGCACGAGCTGCGTTTCCAGCGCGTCTTCCGACAACAGGCTGAGGCTGAGGTCCATCGCATCGATGGCCGGGGCCGGCTTGCTCGCGGGCAATCCGCGGAATCCGGCGATCAACGCATGGCGGACGTGCTCGACCACGCGCCCGCGGTCGAACTGGCCTTGCGCCGATTCGCCCAGGGCCTGCTCGAGCGCGGGCAAGAGGCTTTCCAGCAGTTGTTCCTGCAACGCGACGAGCAAGTCTCCATCGTGAGAATCGCCACGGATGGAGCCTGGTGGAAGCGGAATGGACATGGCGCCTGGACGGGGGATGGCGTTTTCGCGACCTTACGCAAAACCGGGTGACAAGTCATTGATGCCGGTCAAGATTCCGGCGGCCACGCATGCCGCGTCGGCGTTATGATCGTCGGCGCGGTGGCGAGGTGCGAACGTGGTCCCCCATTCCCCCCTGCTCGATGTCGCCCGGCTCGATCGTCCCGATACGATCGTGGCCGGCCAGCCTTTCCGTTTCCTCGTCGCGAAGGGACAACTCGACGAGGCGCGCGCGGACGCGCTGTGCGCGGATTTCCCGCGCTACGGCAGCGCCGGCTTCTTCCCCTACGAACCCGCGGACTGCGGCCCGACGCTGCGCGGATTGATCGACGAGATCAGGGCCCCGGCCTTCGCCGAAGCGCTCGGCCGGAAACTGGGCCTCGAAGGCCTGGGCGAGCGCCCCACCATCGTCACCCTGAGCGATTCCCTGAATCGCCGTCATGGCACGCTGCACACCGACAGCCGTTCGAAGGTCGCCACCGCGCTGGTCTACTTCAACCGGGACTGGCCGCACGGGAGCGCGGGTTGCCTGCGGTTCCTCGCCAACGGCGACGACATCGGGGCGATGCTCGCGCCGGAAATCCCGCCGCTGTACGGGACCCTGGTCGCGTTCGCGCGCGCGGACGATTCCTGGCACGGGCACCTGCCGTTCGAGGGCGAACGGCGCGTGCTGCAGGTCGCCTGGCTGACCAGCGAGGACGAGCTCCGGCGCAAGCAGAAGCGCGGCAGGTTCTCGCGCTGGCTGAAGAAGCTCGCCGGCGGCCTCGACCGGCGCATCGGCGCCGGGCGCGGCGTCAACGCGCGGCACGACTGACCCGCGCCGCGCGGGTCAGGACACCATCCGTTCCCAGAAGCCCTTGACCCCGTCGAGGAAGGTGCTCGACCTGGGCGAATGCCGGCGCGCACCGTCGCCGACGAAGGTGGCCTCGAACTTCTCCAGCAGCGAACGCTGTTCGGCGGTGAGGTTGACCGGGGTCTCGACCACCATCTTGCAGTACAGGTCGCCGGGCGCGCGGCTGCGCACCGACTTCACGCCCTTGTCGCGCAGGCGGAACACCTTGCCCGTCTGGGTTTCGGCCGGGATCCGGATCTCGGCCTCGCCGCCCAACGTGGGCACGCGCACCGTGTCGCCGAGCGCGGCCTGGGAAATGCGGATCGGCACTTCGCAATGCAGGTCGTCGCCGTCGCGTTCGAACAGCTCGTGCGGGCGCACGCGGACCTCGACGTAGAGGTCGCCCGGCGGCGTGCCGGCGGGCCCGGCTTCGCCCTCGCCGGCGAGGCGGATGCGGTCGCCGTTGTCGACGCCGGCGGGCACTTTCACCGCGAGCGTCTTCTCGTCCTGCACCCGGCCATTGCCGTGGCAGGCCTTGCACGGGTTGACGATGGTCTGGCCGCGCCCGCCGCAATGCGGGCACGATTGCTGCATCGCGAAGATGCCGCGCTGCATGCGCACCTGGCCGCGGCCGTGGCAGGTGGAACAGGTTTCGATCTTGCCGTCTTCCGAACCCGAGCCGCTGCACGCGGCGCAGGCCGAAAGCGTCGGCAGTTCGATGCGCTTCTCGACCCCGGCGACGGCCTCCTCGAGGTCGAGCTCGAGCACGTAGCCAACGTCCGCGCCGCGCCGAGGCGCCTGGCGCGCGCCGCCACCGCCGAAGATGTTGCCGAAGATGTCGCCGAAGATGTCGCCCACGTCGTGGAAGCCCGGGCCGGCGTTGCCGCCGCCCATGCCGTGCTCGAACGCGGCGTGGCCGTGCTGGTCGTACATGCGGCGCTTGCCGCCGTCGCTCAGCACCTCGTAGGCCTCCTTGCACTCCTTGAACTTCGCCAGCGCATCGGCGTCGCCGGGGTTGCGGTCCGGATGGTGCTTCATCGCGCAACGGCGATAGGCCTTCTTCAGGTCCTCCTCGCTCGCGTCGCGCGGGACGCCGAGGACTTCGTAGTAGTCGCGCTTGCTCATTGCCCTTCGATTCTCGATTCGATCCGCCGGTCCGGCACCAGCCACAGCAGCGCCACCAGCACGTACAGCGTGCAGGCCAGCCACGGCTGCACGAACGACAGCCCGATGCCGGCGACGTAGCCGAGCACCGACACCTTGCCCTTGAAGTCGGTGCCGGTGGCGATGGCCAGCAGCGAGTCGCGCCCTTCCACGGCGATGATGCGTTGCTGCAGGACCACGTAGGCGATGCCCGCCATCAGCAGCACCACCCCGTACATCGCGGTGGGCAGCGGGGTGAAGTGGTTCTCGCCCATCCACGCGGTGGCGAACGGGAACAGCGACAGCCAGAACAGCAGGTGCAGGTTCGCCCACAGCACGCTGCCGCTGATCTTGCGGGTGGCGTGCAGCATGTGGTGGTGGTTGTTCCAGTAGATGCCGACGTAGACGAAGCTGAGCACGTAGCTCAGGAACACCGGCAACAGCGGTCGCAGCGAGGCGAAGTCGCTGCCGTGCGGCACCTTCAGCTCCAGCACCATGATGGTGATGATGATGGCGATCACGCCATCGCTGAAGGCTTCCAGTCTCCCCTTGCCCATGTCTGAAAAGCCGTGATTGGTGATTGGTGATTGGTTGAAAGCAAAAACAGGGGCGGATGCGCGTTCGGGGAATGTGACGAAAAAGCGGAGCCGCAGCCCCGCTCTTCCGGATCACGAATCCCTAATCCCGAATCACGGCTTGTCGTCGTCCTTGACTTCGGTGAACTCGGCGTCGACCACGTCGTCGGCCGGCTTGCCGGCGGCGGCCTCGCCCGCGGGCGGCTGCTGGCCGGCGGACTGGACCGCGGCGAACAGCGCCTGCCCAGCTTCCTCCAGCGCCTTCGACTTGGCTTCGATCTGCGCCTTGTCGTCGCCCTTCATCGCCGACTCGAGTTCGGCGATGGCGCCTTCGACGCGCCCGATCACGTCGCCTGGCACCTTGTCGCCGTTGTCCTTGATCGCGGTGCGGGTGGCGTGGACCAGGCCGTCGGCGTGGTTGCGCGCGGTGACCAGTTCGTGGAACTTGCGGTCTTCCTCGCGGTGGCTTTCCGCGTCCGCGACCATGCGCTGGATCTCGTCGTCCGACAGGCCGGAACCGGCCTTGATCTCGACCTTCTGTTCCTTGCCGGTCTTCTTGTCCTTCGCGGTCACGTGGACGATGCCGTTGGCGTCGATGTCGAACGACACCTCGACCTGCGGCATGCCGCGCGGCGCCGGCTCGATGCCGGTGAGGTCGAACTTGGCCAGCGACTTGTTGTAGCGGGCCTGGTCGCGCTCGCCCTGCAGCACGTGCACGGTGACCGCGGACTGGTTGTCCTCGGCGGTGCTGAAGGTCTGCGAGGCCTTGGTCGGGATGGTGGTGTTCTTCTCGATGATCTTGGTCATCACGCCGCCCAGGGTCTCGATGCCCAGGCTCAGCGGGGTGACGTCGAGCAGCAGCACGTCCTTGACGTCGCCGGCGAGCACGCCGCCCTGGATCGCCGCGCCGATCGCGACCGCCTCGTCCGGGTTCACGTCCTTGCGCGGTTCCTTGCCGAAGAAGTCGGCCACCGCCTGCTGCACCTTCGGCATGCGGGTCTGGCCGCCGACGAGGATGACCTCGCTCACGTCGCTGGCCTTGAGGCCGGCGTCGTTGAGCGCGGTGCGGCACGGTTCGATGGTCTTGCGGATGAGGTCGTCGACCAGCGCCTCGAGCTTGGCCCGGGTCAGCTTGATGTTGAGGTGCTTCGGGCCCGAGGCGTCGGCGGTGACGTACGGCAGGTTGACGTCGGTCTGCTGCGAGCTGGACAGCTCGATCTTGGCGCGCTCGGCCGCGTCCTTCAGGCGCTGCAGCGCCAGCGGGTCCTTGCGCAGGTCGATGCCCTGTTCCTTCTGGAATTCCTCGACCAGGAAGTCGATGACGCGCTTGTCGAAGTCCTCGCCGCCGAGGAAGGTGTCGCCGTTGGTCGCCAGCACCTCGAACTGCTTCTCGCCGTCGACGTTCGCGATCTCGATGATCGACACGTCGAAGGTGCCGCCGCCGAGGTCGTACACGGCGACCTTGCGGTCCTTGCCGTCGCCCTTGTCGAGGCCGTAGGCCAGCGCGGCCGCGGTCGGCTCGTTGATGATGCGCTTGACGTCGAGGCCGGCGATGCGGCCGGCGTCCTTGGTCGCCTGGCGCTGGCTGTCGTTGAAGTAGGCCGGGACGGTGATCACCGCCTCGGTCACGGTCTCGCCGAGGAAGGCCTCGGCGGTCTTCTTCATCTTGGTCAGCACCTGCGCCGAGATTTCCTGCGGCGCGAGGCTCTTGCCATCGGCCAGCGCCACCCAGGCGTCGCCGTTGTCGTGCGCGACGATCTTGTACGGGACCAGCTCGATGTCCTTCTGCACCTCGGCGTCGGTGAACTTGCGGCCGATCAGGCGCTTCACCGCGAAGAAGGTGTTCTTGGGGTTGGTGACCGCCTGGCGCTTGGCGCTGGCGCCGACCAGGACTTCGCCGTCCTTGGTGTAGGCGACGATCGAAGGCGTGGTGCGGTCGCCCTCGCTGTTCTCGATCACTCGGGCCTTGCCGCCCTCCATGATCGCCACGCACGAATTCGTCGTGCCGAGGTCGATGCCGATGATCTTGGCCATGTGTGTTCCCTCTCGATGTCGTTTCTGTCAGGGGCGCCGTTGCGCCGATGTTCGCGATGTGGGGTTGCGTCGTACCGGTTCAAGTAGGGGCGACCGGCAGGTCGCCCTTGCGTTCATTCCGCGACCACCACCAGCGCGGGGCCGGCAGGTCGCCCTTGCGTTCATTCCGCGACCACCAGCAGCGCGGGGCCCGGCAGGTCGCCCCTGCGTTCATTCCGCGACCACCACCAGCGCGGGGCGCAGCAGGCGGTCGTTGAGCGCGTAGCCCTTCTGGAACAGCCGGGCCACGCTGCCCGGGGAAAGCTCGCCGGCCGGCACCATGCTCATTGCCTGGTGGCGTTCCGGGTCGAAGGCGTCGCCGGCGGCCGGGGCGATTTCGCCGAGGCCGTTCTTCTCGGCGATGGAATGCAACTGCTTGAGCGTCAGTTCCAGCCCGGTGCGCAGCGGGTCGTCGGCGGTCGCGGCGGCGAGGCCGGCTTCCATGCTGTCGAACAGCGGCAGCAATTCGGCCAGCAGCTTCTCGTTGGCGAAGCGGCGCGCCTGCTCGACGTCGCGGGCGAGGCGCTTGCGCTGGTTCTCGAGGTCGGCGCGCTCGAGCAGGAGTTGCGCCTTCGCCTGTTCGAGTTCGCCCTGCAGGGCCTCGATCCGTTCCCGCAGCGCCTGTTCGGCGTCCACGGCCGTGGTTTCCGGGTCCATGCTCGGTTCGGTCATCGTCTGGTCCGTTGCCGGCGGTCGTCGCCCGCCCGATCCCGGATCTATGAGGGCTGCGGATCCGGATTCAAGGCGCTGCCGAGCGCGTCGGCGGCGGCCTGCACCACCGGGATCACCCGGTCGTAGGCCATCCGGGTCGGCCCGATCACCCCCAGCACGCCGAGCACGCGTCCGCCCGCGGCATAGGGCGCGGCGACCAGCGAAACCCCTTCCAGCGGGGCCATGCCGGTTTCCTCGCCGATGAAGATGCGCACCGCCTCGGCCTGCACCGTGCGGTCGAGCAGCTGCAGGATCTCGCGCTTGCGGGCGAAGGCCTCGAACAGCTCGCGCAGGCGCTCGACGTCGGACAGGTCCTGCACGCCCATCAGCCGGGTCTGCCCGGCCAGCACCAGGTCGTCGCCGGCCGGCGCCAGCGCCTGGTCCGCCAGTTCCAGCGAGCGCGCCAGCAGCGCCTGCATCTCGTCGCGGGCCTGGGCCAGCTCGTGCAGCAGCGCCATGCGCACGCGCTGCAGCGGAAGGCCGGCGAAATGCGCGTTGAGGTAGTTCGACACGCGTTCGAGTTCGGCCGGCTGGTACGGCCGGCGCATCGCGATCACCCGGTTCTCGACCTCGTTGTCGGCCAGCACCAGCACGCACAGCACCCGTTGCGGGTCCAGCGGCAGGAATTCGATCCGCCGGAACGCGAACTGCTCGCGTCGCGGCACGCCGACCACGCCGACGAAGTGGGTCATGGCCGAGAGCAGTTCGGAGGCGCTGCCGAGCAGCGCCTGCGTCCCCGCGCCGGCCGGCAGTTCCTGCCGCAGGTGCTGCAGCTCGCCTTCGCCGAGCGGCTTCAACTGCAGCAGCGAATCGACGAACACGCGATAGCCCTGCGCGGTGGGCACGCGCCCGGCCGAGGCATGCGGCGCGGCCAGCAGCCCCGCGCCCTCGAGGTCGGCGAGGATGTTGCGGATCGTCGCCGGACTCACGTCCAGGCCGGCATGGCGGGCCAGCGTCTGCGAGCCGACCGGCTCGCCGTCGCGGATGTAGCGGCCGATCAGCGTGCGCAGCAATTGCCGCGCGCGCGGGTCGAGCCGTTCGGGTTCGCGGGGACGGGCCATGCCCGGGATATACGGCCGCCGGCGCGCGGGTGCAAGCCAATCTTGTCGTTCCGAGCGCAGCGAGGAACCCGCTTTTCCGATATCGACACAAGCAGATCCCTCGCTGCGCCCGGGATGGTATTGGCCTCTACAATTCCGCCATGCTCACCCGCCTCGCCCTGCGCGACTTCGCCATCGCCGCCGCGATCGAACTGGAGTTCGGTCCGGGCCTGACCGTGATTTCCGGTGAAACCGGCGCCGGCAAGTCCTTGCTGGTGGATGCGCTCGGCTTCCTCGGCGGCCAGCGCGCCGACAGCGGCATGGTCCGCCACGGCGCCGAACGCGCGGAGTTGACCGCGCAATTCGCGCTCGACGATGCCGCGCCCGCGCTCGACTGGCTGCGCGCGCAGGAATTCGACGACGGCGACGAATGCCAGCTGCGGCGCACGCTGCGCGCCGACGGCGGTTCGCGCGCCTGGATCAACGGCCGCCCGGCGACGCTGGCGCAGGTCGCGGAACTGTCCGCATTGCTGTTCGAAATCCACGGCCAGCACGAACAGCAGGCGCTGCTGTCGCGGCCGGCGCAGCGCGACCTGCTCGATGCCTACGCCGGCCACGAGGGGGCGGTCGCCAAGGTGCGCGGGCACGCTTCGCGCTGGCGCGAGCTGGCGCGCGAACACGCCGCCCTGCTCGCGCGCGGCGATGCCGGCGAACGCCGCGACTGGCTGCGCCACCAGCTCGACGAACTCGACGCGGAAACCCTCGATGCCGAATCGCTGGCCGAACTCGACCGCGGGCACCGCCGCCAGGCCCACGCCGCGGCGCTGATCGCGGCCTGCGAGGACGCCGGCGAACGCCTCGGCGGCGAGGCCTCGCTGCCGGTGCAACTGCAGCGCCTGCGCGGCGCCCTGCAACGCGAGGCCGCGCACGAGCCGCGCCTGGCCGAGGTCGACGCGATGCTCGATTCGGCCGCGATCCAGCTCGACGAAGCGGCGGCGCTGGTCGAACGCATCCGTTCCGACCTCGACCTCGATCCGGACGCGCTCGCGACGATGGAACGGCGGCTGGCGCGACTGCAGGACCTCGCGCGCAAGCACCGCGTGCCGCTCGACGGCCTCGCCGCGCAACGCGAGGCGCTGGCCGCCGAACACGAGGCGCTGGGCGATGCCGGGCGGCGGCTGGCGGAACTCGCGCAAGC
Source organism: Thermomonas sp. (assembly GCA_044226035.1). Taxonomy (GTDB): domain Bacteria; phylum Pseudomonadota; class Gammaproteobacteria; order Xanthomonadales; family Xanthomonadaceae; genus Pseudoluteimonas. The sequence continues at coordinate 9,530 of JBGAHT010000036.1, forward strand.
GCTCGATGGCGAACGCGTGGCCTGGCGCAAGGCCGCGGACGCACTCGGCGCCTCGCGGCGCAAGGCGGCGAAATCGCTGTCGGTCGAGGCCTCGCGCCTGATCGGCGAACTGGGCATGGCCGGCGGGCGTTTCGAAGTCGCGCTGGAGGCGAACCCGGACGGCGCCGATCCCGATCCGAACGGCGCCGAGCGCGTGGAATTCCTCGTTGCCGCGAACGCCGGCCAGCCGCCGCGGCCGCTGCGCAAGGTCGCTTCGGGCGGCGAACTCTCGCGCGTGTCGCTGGCGATCGAGGTCGCCGCGCTCGGCCTGGACGCGGTGCCGACCATGGTGTTCGACGAAGTGGATTCGGGCATCGGCGGCGCGGTCGCGCAGATCGTCGGCCGCCAGTTGCGCGCGCTGGGCGCGAAGCGCCAGGTGCTGTGCGTCACCCACCTGCCGCAGGTCGCGGCGCAGGGCCACGCGCACTGGCGCGTGAGCAAGGCCGCCAGCGCGGGCATGACCCAGAGCGAGGTGCGGTCGCTGGACGCGGCGCAGCGCATCGCCGAACTCGCGCGCATGCTCGGCGGCGTGGAAGTCGGCGACGAGGCGCGGGCGGCGGCTAAGAAACTCCTGGCGGATGCGGCCTGATCACCCATGGAACCGAGCTTGCTTGGCTCATCTATTCGCACTCATCTGATTCGGTAAATCTCACGCCAGAGGGAGAAGCGACCGCGCCTCAAAGATCCACGGGATGGGTATTGTGCCCATTCAAACTTCTCGGCGAAAACCAAAGATTGCTCACAGGCAGGTAAAGCAGTGCTACGGCGGTGAACCTGATCGCATTCAATGCGATGGAAGGCATATCAAGTTTCTCGGCACTGCCAAGAAGAATGATCGCGCCAAATATTGTCAAGATTGAATAAACAGTGCGCGCCCAAGATTTTCCAAACAGGATCATAGCGAGCAGAGCGGCCAATCCGACGTAAACGACGACAAGCGCGCTGTAAGGCATCCACAATGCCACACCCAATGTGCGCGATAGCAGGATCATCTGCCAAAGGCCGACGATATGTATGCCCGTCAGTAGTGACACTGACATAAGAATCTCTTTGGGAGGCTTGGCAGACATCCCTGCTGACCGAGCTATTTCTTCTTCCGCACGTACAGCACCAGCGAATGATCGACGATTTCGCAGCCGTGCTCGGCCGCGATGCGCTGCTGCAACTGCTCGATCTCGCCGCTCTGGAACTCGATCACCTTGCCGGTATCGACATCGACCATGTGGTCGTGGTGCTGGCCGCGATCGAGCTCGTACACCGCATGCCCGCCCTCGAAGTTGTGTTTGAGCACCAGCCCCGCCGCCTCGAACTGGGTCAGCACGCGGTACACCGTGGCCAGGCCGATTTCGTCGCCCTGCCCGGTCAGGCTGCGGTAGATGTCCTCGGCGGTCATGTGCCGGGGCCTGGTCGCCTCGAGCAGTTCGAGGATGCGCATGCGCGGGTGGGTGACTTTCAGCCCGGCGTTGCGCAGGTCCTGTGTTTCCATGCATCGCTCCGCGTCATGCCTCGATGGGCGCAACGCCGCATGAACGCGGCAACCGCGGCGGCGTGGGCGCCGTGCCGCAGTGTATCATCGGCCCTGTTTTCGCCTCCCGACCACGCCCCCGCATGCGCAAGCTTCCCGCCGCAGTCGTTGCCGCCGCCCTCGCCCTTGCCGTGTCCGGCTGCGGCATGCTGTACAAGCAGCCGATCTACCAGGGCAACCTGATCGACAAGGCGGCCGCGGACCAGTTGCAGGCCGGCATGACCCGGCAGCAGGTGGTGGACCTGATCGGCACGCCGTCCATCGCCGATCCCTTCCACCACGATCGCTGGGACTACGCCGCGAGCGAGCGCGACGGCCGCCTCGGACGCACGCAGGTCAAGGACCTCACCCTGTGGTTCGAGGGCGACAGCCTGACCCGTTGGGAAGGCGAATACTTCCCCGAGCAGGACCAGGCCCTGGCCAAGCGCATGGGCCGCTTCGGCAACCTGCCCAAGGACAAGAAGAAAGGCGGCGGCTGAGGCTCAATCCGCCTTGCCCGCGGCGCGCCTGCGCCGCGCATCCTTCGGATCGGCCTGCAGCGCACGCAGCACCTCGACCCGGTCGCCATCGCCCAGCCGCTGCGCAAGCGTCGCGCGCTGGCCGAACACCGCCACGCCCGCGCAATCCACATCGTTCCAGCCGCTGGCCGCGAGCGCATCGCCCGCGGTCGCGCCGTCGGGCAGCAGCAGCGACATGGATTCGTGCCGGCGCGGCCAGGCGCGCACGATTTCGATGCGGATGCTCACCCGCCCCGGTCCGCGACGCGCACGAAGTCGTCGACCATGCGATCGGCCAGGCCCTGCATCCCGATCGCCAGCGCCGGCGCCAGCAGCAGGCTTTCCGGCTCGAAATCCAGCGACAGGCTGACCTTGCACGCCGATTCGTCCAGCGCGTGGAATTGCCAGCGCCCCTCGAGCCGCTTGAACGGGCCGTCGCGCAGGTGCATGTCGATCGCGTGCGGCGGCTCGAGCGCGTTCTCGGTGGTGAACCAGGTCGCGAATCCGCCCAGCCCGAGTTCCAGCCGGGCGACGAGGCGGTCCTCGCCTTCCTCCAGCACCTCGGCCGCGCGGCACCAGTCGAACCGGCGCGGATAGGCGCGCACGTCGTTGACCAGCGCGAACATGCGCGACGCCGCGTGTTCGACCAGGGCACTGCGCTTGATCGTCGGCACCGGCTCGCCACCCTCGCCCGCATCGGGGACAATGCCCGCATGGGCAAGAAGGATGCGAAGGATAAGGCAAACGGCGGCGGCACCATCGCCCTGAACAAGCGCGCGCGCCACGAATACCACTTCGAGCAGAAGTTCGAGGCCGGGCTCGCGCTGCAGGGCTGGGAGCTGAAGGCGATCCGCGCCGGCCGCGCCAACATCGGCGACGCCTACGCGGTGGTGCTGCACGGTGAACTGTTCCTGGTCGGCGCCCAGATCACGCCGCTGATCCAGGCTTCGACCCATGTCGTCGCCAACGACCGCCGCAGCCGCAAGCTGCTGCTGCACCGGCACGAGATCGACGAAGCCATCGGCCGCGTGCAGCGCGATGGCTATACCCTGATCCCGACCGCGCTGTACTGGAAGGGCAACAAGGTCAAGGCGGAACTGCAACTCGCCCGCGGCAAGCAGAGCCACGACAAGCGCGAAGCCGAGAAGGAACGCGACTGGAACCGCGAGAAGCAGCGGCTTTTGCGTCGCCACAATAAAGATGCGTGAGTCTTCCGGCATCGCCGGAAGACTCCCCATGATTCGCTGACGCGAATCACGGGCCCCAGGCCATGCTTCCAACCCCCATGCGCGCCTGCGGCGCGCATCGCCCCCGACTCGGGGGCGGTTCAAGCCGAACCGCCTAGCCTGTCGTTTCCTCGGCCGGCGGATCCGGGAACACGAACACGAAACGCGCGCCCTTCCCCGGCTCGCCTTCGGCGCGGATGGTGCCGCCGTGGCGTTCGAGGATGCGGCGCACCGACGCCAGGCCGATGCCGTGCCCGGCGAACGCCTCCTGCGGGTGCAGGCGCTGGAACGGGCGGAACAGCTTGTTGGCGTAGTCCGGGTCGAAACCGGCGCCGTTGTCCTCGACCACGAACGCATGGTCGTCGCGATGCAGGCCGATGCGCGCCGCATCCGTGGACGCGGTGAACTTCCATGCGTTGTCGAGCAGGTTCTGCAGCAGGTTGCGGGCGAGCGCGGGATCCGCCCACGCCACCAGGCCGGGTTCGATGCGGACCTCGACCCGGCGCGCGGGATCCTGCTCGCGCAGTTCGGTCACGATGTCCTCCGCAAGCTTCGACAGGTCCGTCGCCCGCGGCTTGAGTTCGCTGCGGCCGATGCGCGAGATCTTGAGGATCGCGTCGATCAGCTCGTCCATCCGCGACGAGGCGTTGCGCACGCGGTCGAGGTAGGCGCGGCCGGTGTCGTCGAGCGCCTCGCCGTAGCGTTCGCGCAACAGGCGGCTGAAGCCGTCGATGGAGCGCAACGGCGCGCGCAGGTCGTGCGAGACGCTGTAGGCGAACGATTCCAGTTCCTCGTTGGCCTGGGTGAGTTCGCGCGTGCGCACCGCCACCCGCGCTTCCAGCGTGCGGTTGAGCGCGCGCACCTGCGCTTCCGCGCGCAGGCGTTCGCTGACGTCCTCGATCTGCACCAGTCCGACCACGTCCTGCCCCACCTCGCCCGGCACCGGCGCGAAGGTCAGCTGCGCGTGCCGCACTTCGCCGTCGCCGCGGCGCAGGCGCCGGGTGGTGCGGTACACCCCTTCCTGCAAGGATTGCATCTGCACGGTGCGCAGCGGGTCGTCCGCGTCCGCGAACTGCCCGCCCAGCGCCTGCCCGATCAGCGCGTCCTGCGTGGTGCCGAGGATCGTGGCCAGCGACGGGTTGGCCTCGACGATGCGGCCATGGCTGTCGAGCAGCGCCTTGCCGATGGCCGAGTACTCCATGGCGTTGCGGAAGCGCTGCTCGCTGCGCCGGTACGATTCGCCCACGCGCGAGGCGAGCGCGTCCGCGCGCGCCTCGGTCATGGCCAGCGCGAGCACCAGCCCGAACAGCAGCAACGCGCACAGCACGCCCACCAGCACGGTCGCGCGCAAGTCCACCGCCGCGCCCTCGACTTCGGAGCGCGGCGGCGATTCGAAATCGACCCGCCAGCGGCGGCCATAGGCATCGATGTCGCGACTCACGGAGAACGCCGGCGGCTCGCCCTGCGTGCCGCCGCGCGGCGCGGGGCTGGAGTAGAACAGCACGTTGCCGCCGCCGGTCACGTCATGGATGCGGAACGCGATCGGGTTCGGGAGCGTGGCGGTCATCACTTCCATCAGCGTCTGCAGGCGGATCGGCGCGTACACCCAGCCGCGCAGGGACTCGCGGCGCTCGCCGACGCTGGCCGGCGGCAGTTGCGACCGGTACACCGGCGCGTACAACAGCGTCGCCTGCGGCGCCCGCGACCGCCCCGGGTCCGTCACCAGGCCGATCGGCGCGCTCATGCGCGTCTCGCCGGCTTCGGCGGCGGATTGCATCGCCGCCCGCCGGTGCGGATCGGCGTACATGTCGTAGCCGATCGCGGCCCGGTTCGCCGGCGTCGCCGGCACCAGGTACAGGATCGGCGCGTACTCGGCGCGGAAGCCGGCCGGATACAGCACGAACAGGCCTTCGCCGCGTTCGCGCTGCAGGTTCTGGAACGCGGGCAATTGCCCCGACGGAAGATAGGGTGCGAACCCGAGCCCGACGATCGACGGGAATTGCTGTTCGATGCGCAGGCTGCGGTAGTACTCGCTCCACTGCTCGGCGCTGGGCCAATCGATCGACGCGAACAGGGACACGCCGCCACGCAGGATCAGGTCGTAATCGCCCACGCGTCGGCGGATCCGTTCGACCACCTCGGCCGCGCGGCCCTCGAACTCGAGCTGCGCGGCGTGCATTTCGCGTTCGCGCCGCGACTGCGCGTAATAGAACACCGCGGCGAGGGACAGCAGCAGCACGACCACGGCCAGCGCATAACTGGGTCGAAGCCACGCCGGGCCGGCAGGCCCCGCTGCGGTGGTCGCGCTGCCATCCGGTCGCATGCGGCAAGCATAACCTCGGCTTCGCTGAACGCCTTCGCGCGCGATCGACGCCCGGGCGTTGCCTGGAGGGGCCGCGCCCCTATACTTGCGCGGCAGGTCGTTTCAAAGGTTCCCGGGGGTGCACTGGCTTCGACGGGGGTCGCGAAATCGCCTGGCGCATGCCGAGGGGGCAGCTTTCCTCGTAAATCCAGCGGCAAAAACTCAGACGCCAACGACGACGTCTACGCTCTGGCCGCTTAAGGCCTAGCCCCGAACCCGCTTGTGCCCGTGCTCGCGGATGTAGGGTCATGATCACGGGATAGGTGCCGGTGGCGACCCGCCAGCCGGTTCCGAAACCAAAGCGGGTGTGGATGACGGTGTGCCTCGCACGTTGTGTTGCCGCCATCCGAGATCGAACAACGGGCTAAGCATGTAGTGCCGGGGATGGAGTGCCTTCGGACGCGGGTTCGATTCCCGCCACCTCCACCAAAAAATACGAAGCCGCCTTTGGGCGGCTTTCGTATTTTTATGCGGCGGGCCGGAGCGATGCCGCGTAGCGGGTTCGACAAAATCGCCTGGAGCGATTTTGGACAGCCGCAGGCTGGCCCCGAGCGCAGCGAGGGGTGAGGCCCATGGATGGGCCGAACATTCCCGCCACCTCCACCAAAAATACGAAGCCGCCTTTGGGCGGCTTTCGTATTTCCGGAAGGCGCATCGCCCGGCGCGGTTCGCGTCAAACCGCGCGCGAAGCGACCCATCCGAACAGGGCGACGCCGGCGAGGGTCGCCAGCAGCGAGGCGCCGACGTGCAGGCAAACCGTGGCCGCGGCCCAGGCGTACTGGCCGCGCAACAGCAGCGCGCAGGTTTCGGCCGAGAACGCGGAGAACGTCGTCAGCCCGCCGAGGAAGCCGGTGGTGAGCGCGAGCCGCAGCAGCGGCGACAACGATTCGCTCTGGACGAATGCAGCCATCGCCAGGCCCATCAGCAGGCCGCCGATCGCGTTCGCCGCCAGCGTCCCGAGCGCAACGGTCGGGAACACCGGATTGAGCCAGAGGCCGAGTACCCAGCGCGCGAGCGCGCCGAATCCCGCGCCGATGAACACCGCGATTGCCGAATTCAACACGCCGTCGCTCCCGGTCTGGTCGGGGCGGGTGCGCGAACGGCGTCGGTGGCGACGGCACGCCTGCGCACCCGGGCCCGGGTGGACAGGCATCATCAGCCGTGGGCGGCGGTTCGTCCCGTTGTTGTGGGCGGGACCGGAGGAATGCCATCTCCGCGCGGGCATCCTCGCCCCGCCCCGCGCGGCGCGTCAACCCGGCGCGGCCGCGAACGCAGACGGGCCGCTCGCGCGGCCCGTCCGGGGGTGTCGCTGCTGCCGAGGCTTACTGGTGCACCGGCACCAGGGTGATCTCGACGCGGCGATTGGCGGCGCGGCCTTCCTCGGTGTCGTTGCTGGCGATCGGGCGCGACTCGCCGGCGCCGGTCACGATGAAACGCTGCTGGCTCAGGCCCTTGCCCATCAGGTAGTTCGCGACCGAGGTCGCGCGCTGCACCGACAGCGTCTGGTTGTAGGCCTCGCTGCCGACGTTGTCGGTATGACCGGCCACTTCGACGACGGTCTGGTTGTACTCGGTCAGGGTCTGGGCGACGCCGTCGAGCACCGGGTAGAACTTCGGATCGAGGTTGCTGCTGTTGAAGGCGAAGGTGATGTTGCCCGGCATGTTGAGGGTGATGTTGTCGCCCTCGCGGTTCACCTGCACGCCGGTGCCGGCCATGCGCTGGCGCAGCGCGGCTTCCTGGCGATCCTGGTAGGCGCCGATCGCGCCGCCGGCGAGGCCGCCGACGCCCGCCCCGACCATCGCGCGCTGGCGGCGTTCGACCGCGTCGCCGCCGCTGAGCAGGCCGGCGACAGCGCCGATGCCCGCGCCGATCAGGGCGCCGTTGCGCGTGCGGTTCGGATCGTTCGGGTCGCTGGTCTGGCCGGTGTAGGTGGCGCAACTGGCGAGCAGCGTGGCGGTCACGAGGGAAAGCACGCTGGTGGCGGCAAACTTGTTCATGGGGTCTCCTGGAATGATCCGGATGCGTCCGGCGCGTGGATTGGGCGACAGTCAAACACAGGCCGGCGTAAGCGTGCGGTGACGGCGGCGTCCGCATTCAGCCGGCGGTCGGGCACGCCGGGTTCAGCCCGCCTCGAGCAGCGCGGTGGCGGTTTCGGCGTCGAGCATGCCGTCCCAGCCCGCCATCAGCGCCAGGTACAGCAGCTTGTCGAATTCCTCGCCGAAGCGGCGGATCACGTCCTGCGGATCCGGGATCAGGCGCGCGTCGGCGATCAGGCCGAAATGCACTTCGCCGTCGTAGCTGAGGATCGACACGCCGATGCCGATGGAGCCGGTCTGCGGCACCCAGAACATCAGGTCGCGCAGCTTGCGCCCGGCCAGGTACAGCGGCTGCTGCGGGCCGGGCACGTTGGTCGCGACCGCGGTGGCCTTGCGGCTGAACAGGTCCAGCGCGAGTTCCTGCACCGGCGCGGGCGCCATGCCCAGCGCGGCGAGCAGGCCGAAGGCGACGATGGCCTGGCGCGAATGCTTGAGCTGGCGCATGCAATCGGCGACGCGTTCGAGCCGGCGCACCGGGTTGGCCTCGCCCACCGGCAGGTCGAGGAACACCAGGCCGAAGTGGTTGCCGAGCTTCCTCGCGTGTTCCAGCGGGCGCAGGTTGACCGGCACGGTCGCGCGCAGGGTCATGCCGTCCAGCGTTTCGCCGCGTTCGCGCATGTATTCGCGCAGCGCGCCGGCGGCGGCGGCCATCAGCACGTCGTTGACGGTGCAGTCGCAGGCGCGGCCGACGGCCTTCACTTCCTCCAGCTTCAGCGGCTCGGCCCAGGCCACGCGCTTGCTCACGCCCAGGCGCCCGCGCAGGACCGAGGGCGGATCGTCCGGCAGCGACAGCGCGTACACCAGCTCGCGCGCGATGTCGCCGCCCTCCTTCGCCAGCATGCCGGCGAGGGTCGGGTCCTGCACCATCTCCATGCCCTTCTCGAGCATCTTCCCGCCCAGGCGCATGTAGCGATCGACCGCGCCCACGCGGCGCGCGACCGCTGCGCCTTCCTGCTTCAGCCACGTCTTCGGCAAGGGCTCGGTCTTGCCGGGGCTGCGCTCGGCGTCGGTCAGCGACAGCAGCACCTGCACCAGCGCGATGCCGTCGGCGTAGCAATGGTGGATGCGCGCGACGATCGCCGAACCGCCGTGGTAGCGCTCGACCAGGTGGAACTGCCACAGCGGCTTGTGCGGGTCGAGCGGGCTCGAGGCGAGCTGGCCGACGAAACGCTGCAGCGCGCGCTTCTGCGCGGCCGGGCCGTCGCCCTTGCCCGGCAGGCCGCTGAGGCGCACGTGCCAGTCGAGGTCGAAATCCGGATCGTCCTGCCAGTACGCGCCGGTCGGGCCGTCGACCGGCTTCTGCCGGAAGCGCGCGTAGGACAGGAACCGCCGCTGGATCACCTGCTTGAGCGCGGCCAGCGTCATCGGCTCGTCGAGCATCAGCACGCCGGTGATCATCATCGGGTTGGTCGGCCGCTCCATCCGCAGCCAGGCCGTGTCGACCCGCGACATCGATTCGCGGCGCGGTTTGTGGCTGGAGCGCTTGCGCGCTGCGGTCGTGGCCATCGGTTCCCCCTGCGGTCGTGGGGTCAACGATACACGCGGGGAATGCGTTCGTTGAGGCCGGTGAGGATTTCGTAGGGAATGGTGCCGGCCGCCCGCGCGACCGATTCGGCATCGATGCCCTCGCCGCCCTGCGCGCCGATCAGCACCACCTCGTCCTCGTTCCAGGCGGAGCCGTCCGGCCCGAGGTCGACCATGAACTGGTCCATGCAGATGCGCCCGACGATGGGCCGGCGCGCGCCGCGCACCAGCACTTCGCCCTTCGACGAGAGCGCGCGCGGCCAGCCGTCGCCGTAGCCGATCGGGATGGTGACGATGCGCGTGTCCGTGCCCGCGGCCCAGGTCGCGCCGTAGCTGACGGTCGCGCCCGCCCGCACCACCTTGAAGTAGACCACCTGCGAGACCAGCGACAGCGCCGGGCGGACGTCGAGGCTGCGCCGCGACGCCGGGTCCGGCAGCACGCCGTACAGCACGATCCCGGGCCGCACCAGGTCCAGCCAGGTTTCGGGGAAATGCAGCACGCCGCCGGAATTGGCCAGGTGCCGCGGCGGCACCGGCGCGCCGAGCCGGTCGAAATGCGCGCAGGCCTCGGCGAAGCGTTCGACCTGCAGCGCGGTCATCGGCGAGGACGGATCGTCGGCGCAGGCCAGATGCGAATACACGCCCTTCAGCGCGCAATGCCGCGACGCCACCGCCGCCTCGACGAACGGCCCGCACGAATAGCTGTGCACGCCGATGCGTTCCATGCCGGTGTCGATCTTGAGGTGCACGCCGGCCTTGCGCCCCGAGGCCTCGGCCGCGGCCTCGACCTGGCGCAGCTTGTCGAGCGAGGACACGGTGATGTCGAGGTCGTGGCGGATGAACTCCGCGACCTGCGGGCCGAAAATGCCGCCGAGCACGAGGATCGGCACGCGAATGCCGGCGCGGCGCAGCGCGATGCCCTCTTCGAGGAAGGCCACGCCGAGCTGGTCGACGCCCCGGGCCTCGAGGTGTTTCGCCACCGGCACCAGTCCGTGGCCGTAGGCGTTGGCCTTGACGATGCCCATCACCGGCACGCGCACGCGTTCGCGGATCGCGGCGAGGTTGTGCGACAGCGCGCCGAGGTCGACGACGACGCGGGTCGGGCGCTGGCTGGCGGGTTCGCTCATGCGCGTATTCGATTACAACCAGCTATCCAAGACGCGGGTTATCTGGGGAAAGGGTATGCAACGATTTCCCCGCAAGCGTCAATCGCGGGCAAGACCTCCCGCTCGGATCGTTCCACCAACGATCCGAGCTCGGGATAGTGCGACTGCAGGAATGCCTTGGCTTCATCGAACCGATCAACGTAAGCGACATCAAGTTCGTCGGCACCAGCCTCATAACGCACATTCCCGAGATACGCAACAGAGCCTATTTTTGGAACGAAAGTAAGGGTCTTTCCCCCGCCACATGCCACGTAGTTTGTCCCGATAAATCCGCCCGGCTTAGAAACAAGACGCACTTGCATGATCCCAAGCGGTTTGTCGGATGCGACTTGTCCAATGACGTAGCCATCCTTGGATGGGCCATAGTAAACAGCCCTGCTGACATCGGAGAAATTGATGCGGCCTTCGCGTATTTCCCCGGGGAGTATCGCTAGCCACGCATCTTTCGGTTCAACCCCGATCACGAACGTGGCCATTCGCGAATTCTTTCCAGTGGAATCTTTGACTCCACCAATCGTCATGCATGCGCTCAAGAGGATGGCGGCCGCGCCTGCCATCCAAAGTAAGCCCGATCTACGCATGGCCATTTTCACCTTGGTGGAATCGATGTGTCTGTAGAGATCGAGAATGATTGAGGAAAGTGTTTCTTACTCGAAGCTGCCGACCGAATCGTGCGCGAGGTTGTCGAAGCGGGTGTATTCGCCGAAGAACTTCAGCTTGAAGGAACCCGTGGGGCCGTTGCGCTGCTTGCCGATGATGATCTCGGCCAGGCCCTTGTCCGGCGAGTTTTCCTTGTTGTAGTACTCGTCGCGGTAGATGAAGACGATGACGTCCGCATCCTGCTCGATCGCGCCGGATTCGCGCAGGTCGGCCATCACCGGGCGCTTGTCGGTGCGCGTTTCCAGCGAGCGGTTGAGCTGGCTGAGCGCGATCACCGGCACGTTCAGTTCCTTCGCCAGCGCCTTCAGCGAACGCGAGATCTCGGAGATCTCGGTGGCGCGGTTCTCGCTGTTGCCCGGCACCGCCATCAGCTGCAGGTAGTCGATCACGATCAGGCCGAGGTCGTGCTCGCGCTTCAGGCGACGCGCCTTGGAACGCAGCACTTCGGGCGACAGCGCGGGCGTGTCGTCGATGAACACCTTGGCCTCGCGCAGCAGGCGGATCGCGCTGTGCACGCGGCTCCAGTCCTCGTCTTCCAATTCGCCGGTGCGCAGGCGCGTGGCGTTCACCCGGCCGACCGAGGAGATGAGGCGTAGCGCGAGCTGGCTGGCCGACATTTCCATCGAGAACACGGCCACGCCCTTGCGCGTCTTCATCGCTGCGTACTCGGCCATGTTCAGCGCCAGCGTGGTCTTGCCCATCGACGGGCGCGCGGCGAGGATCAACAGGTCGGTGGGCTGCAGGCCCGCGGTCATCTGGTCGAATTCCTCGTAGCCGGTCGGCAGGCCGGTGATGCCGCCGCCGTTCTCGTAGCGCTTCTGCAGCACGTCGAAGGCCTCGGCCATCGCCCGGTTCACCGGCACGAAGTCGGCGCGGCCGCGCGCGCCGGCTTCCGCGATCCGGAACACGTCCTGCTCGGCCTTGGCGAGCAGTTCGGTGCTTTCGCGCCCGTCGGGCTGGAAGCCGTCGTTGACGATGCCGGTGCCGACCTCGATCAGCTGCCGCAGCACCGACTTGTCGCGCACGATGTCGGCGTAGGCGGCGATGTTGGCCGCGCTCGGCGTGCCGCTGGCGAGTTCGACCAGGTAGGCGCCGCCGGCGACCTGTTCGGCCAGCCCCTGCGACTCGAACCATTCGCCGAGGGTGACCGCGTCGTAGGGACGACTCTTCTCCGCCAGTTCGCGGATGGCGCGGTAGATCAGCTGGTGGTCGCGACGATAGAAATCGCGTTCCTCGAGCTTGTCGGCGATGCGGTCGAAGGCTTCGGGCGCGAGCATCAGCCCGCCCAGCACCGCCTGCTCGGCTTCCACCGACTGCGGCGGCAGGCGCAACTGCTCGATCTTGCCGTCGTGGAAGCCGTCCGAACGCAGTCCCTGGCGCGCGCTCATGTTCCAGCCGTCTCCCCGTTGCGGGCCGTCGTCGCGGCCCTGTTGTTCTTGTCGAACGATCATCGTAGGCGCTCGTTCTGTGGAGCCGCGACGGAACAACCTGTGGATAAGCAAGCCGCGTGATAACCGTTCGTCGTCGCATGGCCTGCGACCCGAACGCCGCAAACGAAACGGGCGCCTTGCGGCGCCCGTCTGCGTGAAGCCAAGCCTGGGAACAGGAAGCGGAATTCGACCGTCGCGAGCGATGCCGGTGCGGGCGTGGACGGAGCGCAGCAACCGCAGTGTAGGTACGACTACATGAGGATTGCGAGCACCGCACGCGCCCGCAATGGCGAGCGCAGCAGGTCGAAGCCGCTTCCGTTCAGGCGGCTTCGGCGACCACGTTCACTTTCACCGGCGTCTCGACGTCGGCGTGCAGGTGCACCACGACTTCGTATTCGCCGACGTTGCGGAACGCGCCTTCGCCCATCACCACTTCCGACTTGCCCACTTCGGTGCCGGCCTTGGTCAGGGCCTCGGCGATCTCGCGCGGGCCGACCGAGCCGTACAGCTTGCCTTCGGTCGAGGCGTTGGCGTGGATGGTGACCACCGCGCCCTCGAGCCTGGCCTTGCGCGCCTCGGCCGCGGCCAGCGCGTCGTTGGCCTTGGCCTCGTACTCGGCGCGGCGCGCCTCGAACTCGGCGAGGTTGGCGGCCGTCGCCGGCACCGCCTTGCCCTGCGGCACGAGGAAATTGCGGCCGAAGCCCGGCTTCACGTTGACCTTGTCGCCGAGGTTGCCGAGGTTGGTGACTTTCTGCAGGAGGATCAGTTGCATTGCATTGCTCCTATTCGTTAGCGACGGGATGCGCCGCAGCGGTTGCTGTCCGAATGGACGTGCGGGAATCCGATTGCACAGCCAGCGATGGCCGGGCTAGGCGCGGGCCGGCGAGAAAACCGCAGTTGACGCTGGGTCAATGAGGATTTTCGAACCGGCCCGGCAACAACGCCCGGCCGAGCTGGCGCGGCAATCAAACGTTGTGGTTATCCGTATAGGGGATCAGCGCCAGGAAACGCGCGCGCTTCACCGCGGTCGCCAACTGGCGCTGGTAGCGCGACTTGGTCCCGGTGATGCGGCTCGGCACGATCTTGCCGTTCTCGGTGAGGTTCTGGCGCAGGGTGTTGAGATCCTTGTAATCGATCTCCTTGACGCCCTCGGCGGTGAACTTGCAGAACTTGCGGCGGCGGAAGAACTTGGACATGTGGGTGCTGGCTCCTGAAAGGCGTGCTTAGGCGGCTTCGGCGGCGTCGCTGTCGGCGGAGCCGACCGCGCTGTCGCTCTCGTCGTCGCGGCGGCGACGCTCGGAACGCTCGGGCTTGTCGCCCTTCTCGTCCTTGTTCTTCATGATCAGCGACTGCTCGGTCTCCGGGCCTTCGCGGCGGATCTCGAGGTGGCGCAGGACCGCATCGTTGAAGCGGAACGCCTCGATCAGCTCGTTCAGCACGGCCTGTTCGGCCTCGATGTTCATCAGCGCGTAGTGCGCCTTGACCAGGTTGTTGATCGGGTAGGCCAGCTGGCGGCGGCCCCAGTCTTCCAGGCGGTGGATCTTGCCGCCGCCGTTCTCGACCAGCGCCTTGTAGCGCTCGATCATGGCCGGCACCTGCTCGCTCTGGTCCGGATGGACCAGGAACACGACTTCGTAGTGACGCATATCGGGTGGTTCCTTTCGGGTATCGGCCGCGAGGCGGCCGGATAGCCCCCCGTCGCCCGGGACGGACGCGGTGGGGCAAGGGCTCCCGCGCGTGGCGGGAGCCGGAAATTATGGCAGGTTCAAGGACTTGCGCGCAAACCCGGAGGACTCATCCCTTCCCCCGCAAGCGGGGGAAGGTGCCCGAAGGGCGGATTGGGGCCGCTTGTTCCGCCTCGGACAAATCCATGCTGCCATCCATGGCCTGGCTTTACCGGCTTCGGGTCGCCCTGCCCGGCCTTCCTTGGCCGGGCGTTCGGCGGCGCGCGAACCTGCGGTTTGCTAACGCGCCGCCTCACCCTTCTGGCTCGCGATCCACGCGTCGATATGCCGCTCCAGCGCGTCCAGCGGGACCGAGCCGGTTTCGAGGACCGCATCGTCGTAGGCCCGCAGGTCGAATTTCGGCCCCAGCTCGCGGGCGGCCTTTTCGCGCAGCTCCGAGATCTTCATCTGCCCGATCTTGTAGGCCAGCGCCTGCCCGGGGGTGCCGATGTAGCGGTCGATCTCGTTGACCACGTCCTGGCGGGTCTTGGGCGAGTTGTCCATGAAGTACTGGATCGCCCGGTCCCGGCTCCAGCCCTGGCTGTGCATGCCGGTATCCACCACCAGCCGCACCGCCCGCCACATGTCGTAGGCCAGCTGGCCCATGTGGTCGTAGGGGTCGTCGTACAGGCCCATGTCGTAGCCGAGGCGTTCGGCATACAGGCCCCAGCCCTCGCCGTAGGCGACGAAGTAGGCGGTCTTGCGGAACATCGGCGCGTCGGGCAGCTCCAGCCCGCGCGCGAACTGGAAGTGATGGCCCGGCACCGATTCGTGCAGGGTCAGCGGGATCATCTCCCAGGTCGGCCGGGTCTCGGGCTTGTACAGGTTCACGTAGTAGTAGCCCGGCCGCGAACCGTCGGTGGCGCCCGGCTGGTAATAGGCGGTGGTGGTGTCGGGCGCGATGTTGTCCGGGATCGGGCGCACGCCGTAGGGCTGGCGCGGGATCACGTGGAACACCTTCACCAGTTCCGGGTCGATGCGCTTGGCGGTGGCGCGGTAGCGTTCCAGCAGCGCCTCGGGGGTCTTCTCGAAGAACTTCGGGTCGGTGCGCAGGTAGGCGAAGAATTCGGCCATCGTGCCCTTGAAGCCGGCCTCGGCCTTGACCTTCTCCATCTCGCCGCGGATGCGCGCGACCTCCTTCAGGCCGATCTCGTGGATCTGCGCCGCGCTCAGGTCGGTGGTGGTGTAGTAGCGGGCGAGGAAGTCGTAATAGGCCTTGCCGTCCGGCAGGTCGGTGGCGGCGATGGAATCGCGCGCCTTCGGCAGGTAATCGTCGTTGAACCAGGCCTGCAGCTTGCGGTAGGCGGGCACCACCTTGTCGCGGATCGTGGCCTGCGCCTCGGCCTGCAGCGCCTGGCGGTCGGCGGCGGCGATGCCGTCGGGGAAATGCGCGAACGGGCGGTAGAACGGGCTGGCCGAAGGATCGTCGACCACCTGCGCGGCGATCTGCGCCGGCACGCGTTCCATCAGCACCTTGGGCGGGACGTTGCCGGTGCGCACGCCTTCGGCCATCAGCGCGATGCTCTGGTCGACCACGGTCGGGATGGCGGCCATGCGCGCCAGCCAGTCGCGATAGTCCTTGACCGTGCGGAACGGCAGGATCTCGGCGATGCCGTCCGCGGTCTGCACCCCGCCCTGGTGGCTGATCGGTTGCAGGTATTCGCGGAACTTCTGCCGTTCGACCGACTTCTCCAGCTCCCAGGCGAAGGTGTCGTAGTTCAGCTGGTCGGCGGCGGAGAGCGCGGAACGGTCGATCGCGCGCAGCCTGGCCAGTGCGTCGCGATCCTCGCCCTCGCGCCTGGCGATGGCGTCGAGGCTCATGTCGGTCCAGCGGTCGTTGAAGCGGTCGTCGCCGTTGGAACTGGCGTTTTCCGGCGATTCGACCAGCCCGCGTTCCCATTCGGAATCGAACAAGGCGTGCAGCGTCTTCGCGGCGTCGGCGGAATCGGCCGCGCGCGCGGCGGGTGCGGCGACGGTCAGCGCCGCGAGCGCGGCGGCGATGGCGAGGTGTCGGAACATGGCGCGGTCTCCCCGGGGCGTCGCCCGAGTCTAGCCCGCGCCGAGCGGGCGCGACCGTGACGGAAGTGGGGTCAGGCCGCGCGGTCGGCGTCGGTGGTGAAGCTCTCGCCGCAGCCGCATTCGCCGGCCACGTTCGGGTTGCGGAACACGAACTGCTCGTTCAGGCCCTGCTTCACGAAGTCGATCTCGGTGCCGTCGACCAGCGCCAGGCTGTCGGCGTCGATGTAGATGCGCACGCCGTCCTGTTCGAACACCGTGTCGCCCTCGCGCCGGTCGCGGGCCATGTCCACCGCGTAGCCCCAGCCGGAACAGCCGGTACGGCGCACGCCGAAACGCAGGCCGAGGGCGGCCTTGTCGGCGGCGAGGTAGCCGTGGATGCGTTGCAGGGCGGCGGGAGCGAGGGTGATCGGCATGGCGGAAGTATAGCGACGGCGGGCGCGGCGCTTCGGTAGACTGCGAGGTTCCACGAAATGGCCCCGGTGCGGGCGGGATTCAAGAGCATGACGGTGGTGAGCGTCGAACATGCGCTCGCGGGCAAGCTGCCCGCCGGCGGCGAAGTCACGGTCCGCGGCTGGGTGCGCACCCGGCGCGATTCCAAGGCCGGGCTGTCGTTCGTGAACGTGAGCGACGGCTCCTGCTTCGCGGCCATCCAGGTGGTCGCGCCCGCCACGCTGCCCAACTACGAATCCGAGGTGAAGCGCCTCACCGCCGGCTGCGCGGTGATCGCCACCGGCACGCTGGTGCCCTCGCAGGGCCAGGGCCAGAGCTTCGAGCTGCAGGCCGCGGCGATCGAGGTCGTGGGCTGGGTCGAGGATCCGGAAACCTATCCGATCCAGCCCAAGGCGCATTCGCTGGAATTCCTGCGCGAGGTCGCGCACCTGCGCCCGCGCACCAACCTGTTCGGCGCGGTCGCGCGCATCCGCGACTGCCTGGCCAAGGCCGCGCACCGCTATTTCCACGAACAGGGCTTCTACTGGATCTCCACGCCGATCATCACCACCTCCGACGCCGAAGGCGCCGGGCAGATGTTCCGCGTCTCCACCCTGGACATGGCCAACCTGCCGCGCGACGGCAAGGGCAATGTCGATTTCTCGCGCGATTTCTTCGGCAAGGAAACCTTCCTCACCGTCTCCGGCCAGCTCAACGTCGAGGCCTACTGCCTGGCGCTGAGCAAGGTCTACACCTTCGGCCCGACCTTCCGCGCCGAGAACAGCAACACCACGCGCCACCTGGCCGAGTTCTGGATGATCGAGCCGGAGATCGCCTTCGCCGACCTCGCCGAGGACGCGCGCGTGGCCGAGGACTTCCTCAAGTACCTGTTCCGCGCGGTGCTGGCCGAACGCGGCGACGACATGGCCTTCATCGCCGAACGCGTGCAGAAGGACGCGATCACGCGGCTGGAGAAATTCGTCAACGCGCCGTTCGAGCGCATCGAGTACGGCGATGCGGTCGCGCTGCTGCAGAAGTCCGGGCAGAAGTTCGATTTCCCGGTGGAATGGGGCCTGGACCTGCAGACCGAGCACGAGCGCTGGCTGACCGAACAGCACGTCGGCCGGCCGGTGGTGGTGACCAACTACCCGGAGCACATCAAGGCGTTCTACATGCGCCTCAACGACGACGGCAAGACCGTCGCGGCGATGGACGTGCTCGCGCCGGGCATCGGCGAGATCATCGGCGGCAGCCAGCGCGAGGAACGCCTCGACGTGCTCGACAAGCGCATGGCCCAGTTCGGGCTCGACGCCGAGCACTACGGCTGGTACCGCGATTTCCGCCGCTACGGCACGGTGCCGCACGCCGGCTTCGGCCTCGGCTTCGAGCGCCTGGTCGTGTACGTGTGCGGCTTGTCCAACATCCGCGACTCCATCCCCTACCCGCGCGCGCCGGGTAACGCCGAGTTCTGAGCGCCGTCATTCCAGCGCAAGCTGGAATCCATTTTGATTTTTGCATTTATTAACGAAGATCAAAATGGATCCCGGCTTTCGCCGGGATGACGAACAAGAAGATTTACGGAGTCGAATCGCTTGATCCTCTTCCTCGCCCTGCTCTTCGTCGCCACCGCCATCGCCGGATTCTGCGCATTCGTCATCTTCTGGCCGCTGGCGCTTGTGCACCTGCGCGACCGCCATCCCGACGTCGGCGCGAAGCTGGGCGAAGGCGCGTTCGCGAAACCCTCGGCGTTGTGGTGGCTGCTCAGCGGCCGCTACCGCGGCGACGTGCGCGACCCGGCGTTCACCGGGCTGGCGACGCCGGCGCGGGTCGCGCTCGCCACGATCATCGCCGCGCTGGCGATGGCCGGGCTGCTGTGGCTGCTGTCGAAGGCGGTGTCGTGAGCGGCGCGCGCGACGAATGGTGGCTGGCGACGCTGGGCCGCACCGTGGTCTGGGCGCGCTTGCGCGAACGCGAGGCCGGCACCGCCGAAGTCCTCGATTCGGACGGCAACACCCTGCCCTACGAAAGCCCGGACAGCGCGCGCGCCGCGCTGATGGACGCCGAATTCGTCGCGCTCGACGGCCTCGATGCCGACGACGCGGCCCAGCGCGGCTTCGACCTGGACGAATTGCGCCCGCCCACCGGCGGCGATGACGCGCTGCGCGAGCGCATGGTGCAGCAGTTCCCGCAACGGCACTGACGACGGAGACGCGCATGGACCTAAATCTCTCCGGCAGGCACGCCCTGGTCTGCGGCGCGTCCGAAGGCATCGGCCTGGCCGCCGCGCGCGAACTCGCCCTGCTCGGCGCCGACGTCACCTTGCTCGCGCGCCGCGAGGACGCGCTGCGCGCCGCCCGCGATGGCTTGCCGCAGCGCGAAGGCCAACGCCACGGCTTCGTCGTCGCCGATGCGGCGCAGACCGATGCGCTGGCGAAGGCGGCGGGCGAACTCGCTTCGCGACATCCGGTGCACATCCTCGTCAACAACACCGGCGGTCCGCCCGCGGGTCCGGCGCATGCGGCGGAGGTTTCCGCGTACCTCGATGCCTTCACCCGCCACCTCGTCGCCAACCAGACCCTGCTGCAGGCCGTGCTGCCGGGCATGCGCGGCGCGGGCTGGGGCCGCATCGTCAACGTGATCTCGACATCGGTATACGAGCCCATCGCCAACCTCGGCGTGTCGAACACCATCCGCGGCGCGGTCGCGAGCTGGGCGAAGACGCTGTCGAAGGAACTCGGCGCCGACGGCATCACCGTCAACAACGTGCTGCCCGGTTACACCGAGACCGCGCGCGTCGCGCAGATCGTGCAGGGCGCGATGGCGCGCAGTGGCAAGCCCGAAGCCGAGGTGCGCGCGGAACTGGCGTCGCACGTGCCGTTGCGGCGCTTCGCGCAGCCAGGCGAAATCGGCGCGGTCATCGCCTTCCTGTGCTCGCCGGCGGCGGGTTACGTCAGCGGCCAGTCGATCGCGGTCGATGGCGGGCGGATGCACTCGATCTAGCTTTTTGTCCTGTGTGGGAGGGGCTTCAGCCCCGACAGCTGATGGTCGCGGCTGAAGCCGCTACCACAAGGCTTCGACTAAACTTGGCGGATGCTCCGCCTCCC
>JBGAHT010000037.1:0-29158 GCA_044226035.1 Thermomonas sp.
TGATCGATTTCAATGGTTTAGAAAAGGCAGAATTTCGGTAGAAAGAGGTGCGAGATGACGTCCACAGATTCGGTCTGGAAGGAAATCTTTTGGTACGGCACGCCCTCTTTTGATGATGAGCAGGCTTTAGGTTGTTACCTGACCAAGGTTTTCTGCTATCACACCGATAGAAACGCTTGGTGGAGCACCCCTACCGGAGAAATAAGGGGCTACTCCCTTAACAAGAATTCCCTCGAAGACAAAATCGAACATGAAAGAACGCAGGGCACCCGATTCAATATCAGCGAGCTCCCTGCCGTCGCTCTCATGGGAAAGGCGCACGATCTTGTGATCTTTGAATTCGACAAAACGCCATTCAAGGACGCAGAAGCATTGAAGATAGCCGGCAATACCTTACAGGGGGTATATGGCTCAATTCGATCATCCATTCCACGCGCTTACGGCCAGCACACTTATCTCGCTTCTCGAGGCCGGCCACCCATTCCAATACTTCCTTTCAAGACGTACGAATCTTTCCCTCAAGGCGCAGGCTATCGGCTAGGTTGGTCCGTACTCAGCCGCCACACCCCAAGCATTGCGCACGCGACATCTCTCGTTAATCGCGTCTGCCTTCACCTAAATGGGCAAGGCTAAAAATTCATTCACCCCGTCCCTGCCTCGCTGACGACTTGATTACCGTTCAACGAGCAATCGTTCGACCAGCGCAAAATACAGATCCGGCAACGCTTCAAGATCGGCGACGGACACATGTTCGTCGACCTTGTGGATGCTCGCATTCACCGGCCCCACCTCGATGCACTGCGCGCCCAGCGGCGCGATGAAGCGCGCATCCGACGTGCCGCCGCCGGTGCTTTCCTCCGGCGCCGCGCCCGCGAATGCCGCCAACACCTCGCGCGCCGCCGAACGCAACGGCCCTTCCGGGGTGAAGAACGGCTCGCCGCCGCGATGCCAGTGGATCGAATACTCCAGCCCGTGCGCGCGCAGCACCGCCTCGCATTCGGCCTCGAGCTTTTCCGCGCTCCAGTGCGGGTTGTAGCGCAGGTTGAACAAGGCCTGCAGCTCTCCCGGGATCACGTTGTTGGCGCCGGTGCCGGCATGGATGTTGCTGATCTGCAGCGAGGTCGGCGGGAAGGTTTCGTAACCGGCATCCCAACGCTTCGCCGCCAATTCGGACAACGCCGGCATGGCGAGGTGGATCGGGTTGCGTGCCTTGTCCGGATAGGCGACGTGGCCCTGCACGCCTTTCACCGCCAGCGTCGCGGACAGCGTGCCGCGACGGCCGACGCGCAGCAGGTCGCCCAGCTTCGCCTTCGACGACGGCTCGCCGGTGATGCACCAGTCGATGCGCTGGCCGCGTTCGCGGAACACGTCGGCGACCTTGCGCACGCCATCGACCGCGTCGCCCTCCTCGTCCGAGGTCAGCAACAACGCGACCGTGCCGCGATGGGCCGGATGCGCGGCGACGAAGCGTTCCAGCGCGACCACGAATGCGGCGACGCTGCCCTTCATGTCCGCCGCGCCGCGCCCGTAGAGCAGGCCGTCGCGCACTTCCGGCGCGAACGGATCGCTGGACCAGGCTTCGCGCGGACCCGGCGGCACCACGTCGGTATGGCCGAGCAACGCCAGCACCGGCCCGCCGTCGCCGTGCGTCGCCCACAGGTTGTCGACCTCGCCGAAGCGCAGCGATTCGACCCTGAAACCCGCGCGTCGCAACCGGTCGGCGATCAGCGCCTGGCAGCCGGCGTCGTCGGGGGTGACGGATGCGCGGGCGATCAGGTCGCAGGTGAGTTGGAGAACGTCGCTCATGTGCCCTCGATTTGTCTTCCTGAGGCGAAGCCGAAGGACCTGCTTTCATCCAGGGCCAAACAGCAGGTCCTTCGCTGCGCTCAGGATGACGTCAGGATTTACCGAACAACTTCTTGAACCCGTTGTCGCTGAAGCCCTGCGACACCGAACCGTCGTCCAGCACGACGACGGGGCGCCGGACCAGCTGCGGATATTCCTTCAGCAGCAGTTTCCACTCGGCGTCGCTGCCCGGCGTCTTGCGGTTCGGCGCCAGTTCGCGCCACGTCGTCGAGGACTTGTTGACCATCGCCTCCCAGCCGCCGAGCGCGTCCTTCCACGCGACCAGGATGTCCGGCGACTGGCGTTCGTCGCGGTAATCGACGAAGCGGTAGTCGATGCCGAAGCGCTTCAGCCAGTTCTGCGCCTTCCTGCAGGTGTCGCAGTTCTTCAATCCGTAAATGGTCGTCATTGTTCATCCCACCGTAGGGGCGACCGGCCGGTCGCCCCTGCATATCAATCCGCCAAACCGCGCAACAGGTCGTTGATCGAGGTCTTGGACAGCGTCTTCGCATCGACCTGCTTGACGATCACCGCGCAGTACAGCGAATGCGAGCCGTCCTTGGCCGGCAGCTGGCCGGAGACGACCACGCTGTACGGCGGCACCGAGCCGTAGGAAATCTCGCCGGTCGCACGGTTGTAGACGCGCGTGGACTGGCCGAGGAACACGCCCATGCCGATCACGCTGTGGTGGCCGACCACGAAGCCCTCGACGACTTCCGAACGCGCGCCGATGAAGCAGTGGTCCTCCACGATCGTCGGCGCGGCCTGCAGCGGTTCGAGCACGCCGCCGATGCCGGCGCCGCCGGAGAGGTGGCAATGCTTGCCGACCTGCGCGCAGGAACCGACCGTGGCCCAGGTATCGACCATCGTGCCTTCGCCGACATGCGCGCCGATGTTGACGAAGCTTGGCATCAGCACCACGTCCTTGCCGACGTGGCAGCCGCGGCGCGCGATCGCGCCCGGCACCACGCGCACGCCGAGCTTGCGGAACTTCGCTTCGTCGAAGCCGGCGAAGCGCGCGGGCACCTTGTCCCAGAACGGCGCCGGCTCGGCCTCGACCAGCTGCATCGGCTGCGTGCGGAAGTACAGCAGCACCGCCTTCTTCAGCCATTCGTTGACGGTCCAGCCGCCCTTGCCGTCCGGCTCGGCGACGCGGAATTCACCGCGCTCGAGCCCGTCGAGCACGCGTTCGACCATGGGCCTGGTCGAGCCCTCGATCTCGTCCGGGGTCAGCATCGCGCGCCGTTCCCAGGCGCTGTCGATGGTGAACTTCAGTTCCTCCATGCCGGGGCCGGCATGCGCGGGTTTCTTCGCCGCGGTTTTCTTCTTCGCTGATGCCTTCTTCGGCGCGGGCTTGCGGGTGGGGCTCATGCGCTGGGTTCTCCGTCGATGCGCGCCTGCAGCGCGTCGTGCAATGCCTGTCGGGCCTCCGCGGACAGCGGGCGGTCCTGTTCGTCGGTGATGCGGAACACGTCCTCGGCGCGTTCGCCGAAGGTCGCGATGCGCGCATCATGCACGCGCAGGCGGTGCG
Organism: Thermomonas sp.; assembly: GCA_044226035.1. Lineage (GTDB taxonomy): Bacteria > Pseudomonadota > Gammaproteobacteria > Xanthomonadales > Xanthomonadaceae > Pseudoluteimonas. The sequence goes on from JBGAHT010000037.1 coordinate 3,377, forward strand.
CGCGCAGCAGTTGCGCGATGTCGGCCAGCAGCCCGGGGCGGTCGGTGCAGACCAGGCCGAGCACGGTGCGGCGGCCGTCCGCGGAATCGGCGAACTGCACCTGCGGCGCGATGCGGAAATGGCGCAGGTGGCGCGGCGCGCTGCGGCGCGCGGGGCGAACCGCGTCGAGCGCGCCGGCGAGCGTGGCCGACAGCCGCGCTTCGATGTCGGCGGCGGCGACCGGGCGGCGCGGATCGGCGGGCAGCACCACGAAGGTGTCGAACACGGTCGCGTTCGGGCCGTCGAGCAGGCGCGCGTGCTGGATCGCCAGGCCGAGGCGGTCGAGGGTGGCGACGATCGCCGCGAACAGGCCGTCGCGGTCGGGCGAATGCACGAACACGCGCAACGCGTGCGCGTCGCCCTCGGCCAGCGCGCGCGCGCGCACCAGGGTTTCGCCCGGCGCGCGACCGGCCAGCGCCTGCGCCTGCCACGCCAGTTGCTCGGGGCGTTCGCGCAGGAAGCTGTCCCCCGGCATGCGCGCGAACAGCGCGTCGATGCCGGCGTCGTCGTGTCCCGCCGCGCGCAGCAGCGCGCGCGCCGCGTCGCGGTTCTCCGCGCGGTGCTCGTCGGCGGCGACCGGATGCTCCAGCCCGCGGCGCAGCGCGAGGCGCGTGGCCGCGTGCAGGTCGGACAGCAGCCGGTCCTTCCACGCGTTCCACAGTTTCGGCGAGGTGCCGGCGATGTCGGCGCAGGTGAGGAGGTAGAGGTTGTCGAGCCGTTCGCGGTCGGCGACCTCGGTCGCGAAGCGGTGGATCACCGCGGGATCGGCGATGTCCTGCTTCTGCGCGGTGGTCGACATCAGCAGGTGCCGGCGCACCAGCCATTCGACCAGCGCGGTGTCGGCCTCGGACAGCTCGTGCGCCGCGCAGAATTCGCGCGCGTCGCGCGCGCCGAGTTCGGAATGGTCGCCGCCGCGGCCCTTGGCGATGTCGTGGAACAGGCCGGCGAGCAGCAGCAGCTCCGGCTTGCGCAGCGAGGGCCACACCGTGTGCGCGACCGCGAAGCGCTCGTCCGCCTCGCCGCTGGCGAACTGGGCGAGGTTGCGCAGCACCGCCAGCGTGTGCTGGTCGACGGTGTAGACGTGGAACAGGTCGAACTGCATGCGCCCGGAGACCTGCGCGAACGCGGGGATCCAGCGCCCGAGCACGCCGAGCCGCGCCATGCGGTTGAGCGTTTCCACCGGCTGCGGGCCGCGCAGCAGGGAAAGGAACCGCGCGCGCAACGCGGGATCGGCATCCGCGTAGGCCGGGATCCGCTTCAGCGCTTCCGCCAGCGAACGCGCGGTGTGCGAGTGCAGGCCGCGGATGCCCGGATGCGCGGCCCAGGCCGCGAACAGCGCGAACACCTCGCGCGGATCGCCGTGCGGCCATTCCGGATCGTGCGCGGCGAGGTAGCCGCGGCGCAGCTCGAAGCCGTCGCCGAGCGCCTCGGGCATCGCCTCGCCCTCGAGCTGTTCCTCGAAGCGCTGCAGCAGCCGCTCGCCGATGCGCTGCACCAGCGCGGCGCTGCGGTAGAAGCCCTGCATCATCTGTTCGACCGCGAGGTTGTCGGCGTCGTCCATGTGCCCCAGGCGCGCGGCCAGCGCCTTCTGGTGGTCGAAGCGCAGGCGTTCCTCGCGCTTGCCGGCGACCAGGTGCAGACCGAAGCGCAGGCGCGACAGCGCGCGCCGCTCGCGCTCGAGCGTGGCGTGTTCGTCGGCGCCGAGCTGGCCGAGCGCGATCAGCGGCTCGAGGTCGGTGGTGCCGAGCACGCGCATCGCCATCCAGCGCAGGGTCTGCAGGTCGCGCAGGCCGCCCGGCCCTTCCTTGAGGTTGGGCTCGAGGTTGTCGGAGGTGTCGCCGAAGCGCGCGTGCCGCGTCGCCAGTTCCGCGCGCTTGTCGGCGAAGTAGCGCTGCGCGCTGCCGACATGGCGCGGCGCGACCGCTTCGCGCAGGCGTTCGACCGCGCCCGCATCGGCGGCCAGCGCGCGCGCCTCCAGCATCGCGGTGAGCACGGTGATGTCGCCGGCCGCGGCCGCGGTGCATTGCGCGGGCGAACGCACCGCGTGGCCGACCGGCAGGCCGGCGTCCCACAACGCGGCGAAGAACGCGGCCAGCGCCTCGGATGCGCCGGCTTGCGCGTCGTCGTCGGCCAGCACCAGCAGGTCGATGTCCGAATGCGGGAACAGTTCGCCGCGGCCGTAGCCGCCGACCGCGAACAGCGCCAGCGCCTCGCGTTCGCCGACGTGGATCGCCCAGGCCTCGCGCACCAGCGCGTCGACGCCGCGGGCGCGTTCGCGCAGCAGGCGGTCGATGTCCTCGCCGGCGTCGAAGCGCGCGGCGAGCGCGGCGTCGGATTCGGCGAGGCGGCGGCGGGCGGCGGCGGACCAGGGCTCGCCGTCGCGCGCGGTCGCGTCGGCGTGCGTGGCGCTCACAAGTCGTTGTCGTCGCCGGGCAGGCGGGTGAGGATTTCCACGCCGGTGTCGGTCACCGCGACGGTGTGTTCCCACTGCGCCGACAGCTTGCGGTCCTTGGTCACCACGGTCCAGCCGTCGGGCAGCAGCTTCGCGTGGCGGCTGCCTTCGTTGATCATCGGCTCGATGGTGAAGGTCATGCCCGGGCGCAGCACCAGGCCCTGCCCCGGTCGGCCGTAGTGCAGCACCTGCGGTTCGTCGTGGTACACGCGGCCGATGCCGTGGCCGCAGTATTCGCGCACCACGCTGAAGCGCTCGGCCTCGGCGTATTCCTGGATCGCGTGGCCGACGTCGCCCAGGGTCGCGCCCGGCCGGACCGCGCGGATGCCGCGGAACATCGCCTCGCGGGTCACCTCCACCAGCCGCCTGGCCATCACCGACGGAGTGCCGACGAAGTACATGCGGCTGGTGTCGCCGTGCCAGCCGTCCTTGATGACGGTCACGTCGATGTTGACGATGTCGCCGTCCTTCAGCACCTTGCCCGGGCTCGGGATGCCGTGGCAGATGACGTTGTTGACCGAGGTGCAGACGGCCTTGGGGAAGCCGCGGTAGCCCACGTTGGCGGGAATGGCGCCCTGCACGTTGACGATGTGCTCGTGGCAGATGCGGTCGAGCTCCTCGGTGGTGACCCCCGGCTTCACGTGCGGGGCCACGACCTGCAGCACTTCGGCGGCCAGGCGGCCGGCGGCGCGCATCTGCTCGATTTCGTCCGGGGTCTTGGGGGCGACGGTCATGCCGCCATTATCGCCCATGCGGGCTGCGGCCGGGCCCGGGCTTGCCCGCAAGTCGCTGTTCCCGCTACAATTCCGCGGCTTTGCCGGGCCCAGGCCCGCGAGGCACGTCCACGCCGGACGCCATCGGCGAATCCACACCTGTCGGCAACCCCTGCTCCGGGGTGCCCGCGCAAGCGGGTTCGGAAGCAGTGACGACGGGGAGGTCCAACCCCGGAATCCAGCGCCTCGCGGCGCGGCGCCCCCACTCGAACGATGCGTTCGAACGGCGCGGGTTCCACATCCAGGAGTTCCAACCATGTCCCAGATCACCATGCGCCAGATGCTGGAAGCCGGCGTGCATTTCGGCCACCAGACGCGCTACTGGAACCCGAAGATGGCCCCGTACATCTTCGGCGCCCGCGGCAAGATCCACATCATCAACCTCGAGAAGACCATGCCGCTCTTCTCGGACGCGATGAACTTCATCTCCGGCATCGCGCAGAAGCGCGGCATCATCCTGTTCGTCGGCACCAAGCGCAGCGCGCGCGAGGCGGTCAAGGAAGAAGCCGAGCGCTGCGGCCAGCCGTACATGACCCAGCGCTGGCTGGGCGGCACCCTCACCAACTTCCGCACGGTGAAGCAGTCGGTCGCGCGCCTGAAGGAACTCGAGGCCGGCGAGACCGACGGTTCGTTCCAGAAGCTGGTCAAGCACGAAGTGCTGGGCCTGCGCCGCGAGCGCGAGAAGCTCGAGGCCTCGCTGGGCGGCATCAAGGACATGAACCGCCTGCCCGACGCGCTGTTCGTGATCGACATCGGCCACGAGGACATCGCGATCAAGGAAGCCAAGAAGCTCGGCATCCCGGTGATCGCGGTGGTCGACACCAACTACGACCCGGCGCTGGTCGACTACCCGATCCCGGGCAACGACGACGCGATCCGCGCGGTGCAGCTGTACACCCGCGCCGCCGCCGACGCGGTGCTCGAGGGCAAGGCCGCCGCGCCGCAGGCCGCCACCGTGCGCGAGGAAGACTTCGCCGCCGGCGACGACGGCGAGAAGAAGCCCGGCCGCCGCGCCCCGGCGAAGAAGGCCCCGGCGAAGAAGGCCGAGCCGGAAGCCGCCGCCCCCGCCGCGGAGTAATCGCCGCGGCATGCGGCCGCGCGAGCATGCGCGGCTGCTCCGCTTTCCCGTGATTCGGGATTCGGGATTGGGGATTCGGCGAGGACGCCGGCTCTTCCAATCCCGAATCTCTAATCCCGGATCCCGTTTTTCTTTCGAGGTTTTAGCAATGGCAGAAATCACCGCTTCCCTGGTCAAGGAACTGCGCGAGCGCACCGGCGCCGGCATGATGGAGTGCAAGAAGGCGCTCACCGAGAACAACGGCGACATCGACGCCGCGGCCGAATGGCTGCGCAAGTCCGGCCTGGCCAAGGCCGACAAGAAGGCCAGCCGCGTCGCCGCCGAGGGCCGCATCGCGATGGCGCAGGACGGCGGCAAGGCCGTGCTGGTCGAAGTGAATTCGGAAACCGACTTCGTCGCCAAGGACGCCAACTTCGTCGCCTTCACCGACGCCGTCGCCCAGGCCGCGCTGGCCAGCGGTGCCAGCGACGTCGAGGCGCTGAAGTCGGCGAAGCTCGCTTCCGGCGAGACCGTCGAGGAAGCCCGCGCCGCCGCCATCGCCAAGCTCGGCGAGAACATCCAGGTGCGCCGCATCGCCGCGATCACCAGCAGCAATAACGTCGCGGCCTATTCGCACGGCGGCAAGATCGGCGTGCTGGTCGAGGTCAAGGGCGGCGACGCCGACTTCGCCCGCGGCGTGGCGATGCACATCGCCGCGATGAACCCGCCGTACAACAAGGCCGCCGACGTGCCGGCCGACTTCGTGGCGAAGGAAAAGGAAATCGAGCTGGCGAAGATGTCCGAGAAGGACAAGCAGAAGCCGGCCGAGATCCTCGAGAAGATCATCTCGGGCAAGGTCAACAAGATCGTCAACGAGGTCACGCTCTACGGCCAGCCGTACGTGCTCAACACCGACCAGAGCGTCGAGCAGGCGGCCAAGGCCGCCGGCGCCGACGTGCTGTCCTTCACCCGCATGGTGGTGGGCGAAGGCATCGAGAAGGTGGTCGAGGATTACGCCGCGGAAGTGGCGAAGGCGATGCAGGTCTGATCGTCGCGACGCCCGATCCAGGAAAAACCCGCCGCGAGGCGGGTTTTTTTTCGTTCGGCTAGAATCCCCGCGCCATCGCCGCCGGGATCCCCCATGACCACGCCCCTCGCCTATCGCCGCGTCCTGCTCAAGCTGTCCGGCGAGGCCTTGATGGGCGATGAGGACTACGGCATCGACCCGAAGGTGTTGAACCGGCTCGCGCGCGAGGTGATCGAGGCGCGCGATTCCGGCGCCGAGATCGCGCTGGTGATCGGCGGCGGCAATATCTTCCGCGGCGCGGGGCTCGCCGCCGGCGGCATGGACCGGGTGACCGGCGACCAGATGGGCATGCTCGCCACCGTGATCAACGCGCTGGCGATGCAGGACGCGCTGGAGAAGCTCGGCGCCAAGTGCCGGGTGATGAGCGCGATCAAGATCAACGACGTGTGCGAGGACTACATCCGCCGCCGCGCCGTGCGCCACCTCGAGAAGGGCCGCGTCTGCATCTTCGCCGCGGGCGTGGGCAGCCCCTACTTCACCACCGATTCCGGCGCGGCGCTGCGCGCGATCGAGATCGGCGCGGACCTGCTGCTGAAGGCGACCAAGGTCGACGGCGTCTACGACAAGGACCCGAAGAAGCACCCGGACGCCAAGCGCTACGCGCGCCTGGGCTACGACGAGGTGATCGCGCGCGACCTGCAGGTGATGGACACCGCCGCGTTCGCGCTGTGCCGCGACGCGGAACTGCCGTTGCGCATCTTCGACATGTCCGAGCCCGGCGTGCTGCTGCGCATCCTGCGCGGAGAGGACATCGGCACGCTGGTGCAGGGTCGCGGCTGATCGAGGGAATTTGTGTCGGAAATTATCGAAGCCTTCGGCCCACGACTTTCGATCCTGATTATCCTTGTTGGCATCGGTTGGTTCCTGATGTCATGGTCACCGCTGATCTGGCCGGCTTTTCGCGCATTCCGCGGGGCTCCCCGACTCCCGCGCCCATGGCTGTTCTCCTTCGTCGTCGCGGCGCTCGTCTACGGAACATTTGCCTTCGCGATAACTGCCGTGCTCATCCCGGCCGATGCCTACACCATCTTTATCGCCCCGCAACTGCAAGAGATGGGCATGCCTACCGGCCGACTGCTTGTCGGAACCGTTAGATTCATTTCGATGTGGTGGTGGATTTCGTTGCCGCCCGCTTTTCTTCGGGCTCACTTTCGTGCTGACCCGGGAATTGGCGAAAAAATGGCCCGGAATATGTTCCGCGATAGCCGAATGATCCGACTGCAATAGTGTCCGGACCCTCTCGACGACACCATTTCCCGATGCATGCACACGACCACGGCCCTGCGAACGCCACCCGCGCGTTCGCCTGGGTGACGCTGATCAACCTCGCCTACACCGCGCTGGAGGCGGGCTACGGCTTCGCCACCGACTCGCTGGCGCTGCTCTCGGACGCGTTGCACAACTTCGGCGACGTGCTCGGCCTGGGCCTGGCCTGGGGCGCGGCGGTGCTGGCGCGCAGGGCCCCGACCGAACGCCACACCTATGGCTGGCGCCGCGCCACCTTGCTGTCGCCGCTGGCGAACGCGCTGATCCTGGTCGGCTTCTCCGGCGCCTTGGCCTGGGAGGCGATCCGCCGCTTCGGCGCGCCGCCGCAGATCCCGGGCGTGCCGGTGATGGTGGTGGCGGCGATCGGCATCGTCGTCAACCTCGGTGCGGCGTGGCTGCTGCGCGAGGGCCACGAACACGACCTCAACCGCCGCGGCGCGTTCCTGCACCTGGTCGCGGACGCGGCGGTGTCGCTGGCGGCGGTGCTGGCCGGCGCCGGCATCCTCGCGTTCGGCTGGAACTGGCTCGACCCGGCGACCGCGCTGCTGGTCGGCGTGGTGATCGCCGCCGGCGCGTTCGCGCTGCTGCGCGACGCCTTCGACGCGAGCATGGACGCGGTGCCGCGCAACCTCGACCGCGACCGCGTGCAGGGGTTCCTGCTGGAACAGCCCGGCGTGCTGTCGGTGCACCACCTGCACATCTGGTCGCTGGGCGCGGGCGAGATCGCCATGACCGCGCACATGGTGCGCAGCGACGACGGCGACCACGACGCCTTCATCGACCGCCTCGCCCACGCGCTGGACGAACGCTTCGGCATCAACCACCCGACCCTGCAGATCGAGCGCGGCGGCGCCTGCGAACACGACCGCCACGACCGCGCGCCGCACGCGCACTGACCCGGCCCGGGCCCGGCCGCGGGGCCCTTCGCTATACTTGGCGGTCGCACCATTTTGCCCGGAGCCGGCGATGATCAAGGACATCCACAACGACGCCCAGGCGCGCATGCACAAGAGCATCGACGCGCTCAGGCACACCCTGGTGAAGGTGCGCACCGGCCGCGCCTCGGGCGCGCTGGTCGAGCACATCAAGGTCAACTACTACGGTTCCGACGTGCCGCTGTCGCAGGTCGCCAGCGTCGTCGTCGCCGATGCGCGTTCGCTCACCATCACGCCCTGGGAGAAGCAGATCGTGGGCGCGGTGGAGAAGGCGATCCTCGGCTCCGACCTGGGCCTGACCCCGAACACCGCCGGCACCGTGATCCGCCTCAACCTGCCCGCCCTCACCGAGGAGCGTCGCAGGGAACTGTCGAAGGTGGTGCACGGCGAGGGCGAGGACACCAAGGTCGCGATCCGCAACATCCGCCGCGACGCCAACCACCACGTCAAGGAACTGCTGAAGGACAAGCAGATCACCGAGGACGATGTCGCGCGCAGCGAGGCCGAAGTCCAGAAGATGACCGACAAGGCGATCAAGGACGTGGATGAGGTGGTGAAGGCGAAGGAAGCCGAGTTGATGGCGGTCTAGCGCCGGGCGGGCTGCGCTTGCTCATGCCTTGTCATCGCGCGCACTCGGGCTCGGTCACGTACTTGCGTGTACGCTCCCTCGCCCTCGGCGCACTCTTCCGCGCCTGAGCTGCGCTCGCCACGCCCTGGAACGCAGACGATGTCCACGCCCGCCATCCCCAAGCACCTCGCCGTGATCATGGACGGCAACGGCCGCTGGGCGCAGCGCCGCCGCCGGCCGCGCATCATCGGCCACCGCGCCGGCGCGCGCGCGGTCGCGACCTGCATCGATTTCTGCCTCGAGCGCGGCATCGGCGCGCTGACCCTGTTCGCGTTCTCCAGCGAGAACTGGGGCCGTCCGGACGACGAGGTCGGCGGCCTGATGAAGCTGTTCGTGCACGTGCTCGACCGCGAGATCGCGGAACTGCACCGGCGCGGCGTGCGCATGCGCTTCATCGGCGACCGCGAACGCTTTTCCGCCGCGATCCGCGAGCGCATGCGGTCCGCGGAAGCGCTGACCGCGGGCAACGCGCGGCTGGCCCTGAACATCGCGGCCAGCTACGGCGGGCGCCAGGACATCGCCCATGCCGCGCGCGCGCTGGCCGAGGACGTGGCCGCCGGGCGCCTCGCGCCCGCGGACATCGACGAAGCGGCGGTGGCCGCGCGCGTCGCCCTCGCCGACCTGCCGCCGCCGGACCTGCTGGTCCGCACCGGCGGCGACCAGCGCATCAGCAATTTCCTGCTGTGGCAGCTGGCCTACGCGGAGTTGTGGTTCACCGACACGTTGTGGCCCGACCTCGATGCCGCCACACTGCAGCGCGCGCTGGACGACTTCTCCGGCCGCGAACGCCGCTTCGGCCTCACCGGCGGCCAGGTCGCCTCCACCGACGAGAACCACGCATGACCCGCACCCGCCTGCTGGCCGCCCTGGTAATGACGCCGCTGGCGATCGCCGCGATCCTGTTCCTGCCCACGCCATGGCTGGCGCTGCTCGCCGCGGTGCTGTTCCTCGGCGGCCTGTGGGAATGGCTGCGCCTGTCCGAAGTCGAGGACACCCTGGCGCGCACGCTGCTGCTGGCGCTGAACCTGCTGCTGATGGTGGCGATGGTCTGGGCCTCGCGCACCGCCAGCGGCGGGTCGCTGGTGCTGTTCCAGGTCGCGGCGATGATCGGCGTCGCGTGGTGGTTGCTCGCGGCGCTGTGGCTGCGCGCCTACGATTTCGGTTCCGACCACGACACCGGCGCGCGCGTGGCCAAGCTCGCGGCCGGCACCTTCGCGGTCATCCCGGCATGGTGCGCGCTGGTGTTGATCCACGCGCAACACCCGAACGGCCACATCTGGTTGTTGACCGCGCTCGTCATCGTCTGGGCCGCGGACACCGGCGCGTATTTCGCCGGGCGCAGGTTCGGGCGGCGCAAGCTGAGCCCGCGCATCAGCCCGAACAAGACCGTGGAAGGCCTGGTCGGCGGCGCGGTGGCCGGCGTGCTGGTCGGCGTGGCCGGCGGCGCGCTCGCCGGCGCCGGCGCCGCGAAACTCCCGGCGGTCGCGTTGTGCGCGCTGGTCGTGGTGCTGTTCTCGGTGGTCGGCGACCTGTTCGAAAGCCTGCTCAAGCGCCACGCCGGGGTGAAGGATTCCGGCGACCTGATCCCCGGCCACGGCGGCCTGCTGGACCGCATGGACAGCGTGCTCGCCGCGCTGCCGGCGTTCGTGCTGTGCAAGGAGTGGATGGGCTTCTGATGCGCAACGTCGCCGTCCTCGGCGCGACCGGCTCCATCGGGACTTCCGCGCTCGACGTCATCTCCCGCCACCCGGACGCGCTGCGCGCCAGCGTGCTCGCCGCCGGCAGCCGGGTCGATGCGCTGCTGGAACTGTGCCGCGCGCATCGTCCCGCGCACGCGGTGATCGCCGACGAAAGCGCATTCCACGCCCTGCGCGACGGCCTGCGCGCGGCCGGGCTCGAGACGATGCCGCACGCCGGCGCGAGGGCGCTGGCCGAACTCGCCGCCGGCGAGGCCTGCGACACGGTCTTGGCCGCGATCGTCGGCGCGGCCGGGCTGGATTCCACCCTCGCCGCCGCGCGCGCGGGCAAGCGCCTGCTGCTGGCGAACAAGGAGTCGCTGGTGCTGGCCGGCGAACTGCTGATGCGGGCCGCGCACGATGCGGGCGCGACGATCGTTCCCATCGACAGCGAGCACAACGCGATCTTCCAGTGCCTGCAAGGCAGGGAACAGGGAACGGGGAACGGGGAACGCGGCGACGACGATGTCCGCAAGATCATCCTCACCGCGTCCGGCGGCCCGTTCCGCGGGCGCACGCGCACGGATCTCGCCGCGGTCACGCCGGCGCAGGCCGTGGCCCACCCGAAATGGGACATGGGCCCGAAGATCTCGGTCGATTCGGCGACGCTGATGAACAAGGGCCTCGAGGTGATCGAGGCGCACCACCTGTTCGGGCTGCCCGGCGCGCGCATCGAGGTGCTGGTGCATCCGCAGAGCCTGGTGCACTCGCTGGTGGAGTTCATCGACGGTTCCACCCTCGCCCAGCTCGGCCTGCCGGACATGCGCACCGCGCTCGCGGTCGGCCTGGGCTGGCCGCGGCGCATCGCATCGGGCGTGGGCGGGCTGGATTTGCGCGCGCACGGACGGCTGGATTTCGAAGCGCCCGACCTCGATACCTTCCCCTGTCTGCGCCTCGCCTACGAGGCGTTGGCCGCGGGCGGAACCGCGCCGGCGATGCTGAACGCGCTGGACGAAATCGCCGTTTCAGCGTTTCTTCAGGGCCGGATCGCATTCTTGGACATTCCCGCCACGATCGAGGACGGCCTGGCCGCGCTGCCCGTGACCCCCGCCGCTTCCCTCGACGCCTTGCTCGACGCCGACGCCCGCGCCCGCGATTTCGCGCGCCGACGCTGCGCCGGCGGAGGCAAGGCCTGATGGGCGAATTCCTCGGCTCCGCGTGGTGGCTGCTGGTCAGCATCGGCGTGCTGGTCACCTTCCACGAGTTCGGCCACTTCCGGGTCGCGCGCGCCTGCGGGGTCAAGGTGCTGCGCTTCTCGGTCGGTTTCGGCAAGCCGATCTGGTCGCGCATCGGCCGCGACGGCACCGAGTACGCGATCGGCGCGATCCCGCTCGGCGGCTACGTCAAGATGCTCGATGAAAGCGTGCTCGACGAACGCGAGGCGGAAGTGCCGGCCGCGGACTTGCCGTACGCGTTCAACCGCAAGCCGGTCTGGCAACGCATCGCGATCGTCGCCGCCGGCCCGCTCGCCAACCTCGCGTTGTGCGTGGCCCTGCTGTGGGCGATGTTCGTGATCGGCCGGCCGGACTACCAGCCCGTGGTCGGCGCGAGCGAGGGCATCGCCGCGAGTTCGGGCCTGCATGCCGGCGATCGCCTGCTGTCGGTCGACGGCCGCGCCACCCCGACCTGGAGCGAGGCCTCGATGGCGCTGCTCGCCGCCGCGCTCGACCGCCACGATGCAAGGCTCGAAATCGAAGGCGCCGACGGCGCGCGGACGGCGCGGACGCTGCGCCTGTCGCAGTTGCCGGCGGGGCTGTCCGACGATCGCGTGATCGCCGGCACCGGCCTGGTGCCACGGCACCTGCTGGTGCCGCCGGTAGTCGGCGAGATCGCGCCCGGCACGCCGGCCGCCGGCGTGCTCGCCAAGGGCGACCGCATCACCGCCATCGATGCGCAGCCGGTTTCCAGCTTCGACGCGATCGGCCCGCTGGTGCAGGCCCTGGGCGAACGCGGCGGCACGGCCATGATCGAGGTGCAGCGCAACGGCGAACGCCTCGCCCTGCCGATCCGCCCGATGAAGCGCAACGAACCCGGGCACGAGCCGTACTGGGCGCTCGGCATCCGCCCCGCTCCCGCGCAGCAACCCGCCTACGACGCGCGCCTGCGCTACGGGCCGCTGCGCGCGGTACCGGCCGCGTTCGCCGAAACCGGACGCCTGTTCGGCGATTCGGTGGCGATGATCGCGCGCATGTTCGATGGCCGCGCCTCGGTGCAGAACGTCTCCGGCCCGATCACCATCGCGCGCTACGCCAACGCCTCGGCCCAGCTGGGTCCGGCCTGGTTCCTGAATTTCCTCGCGCTGCTCTCGCTCAGCCTCGCGATCATCAACCTGCTGCCGATTCCCGTCTTGGACGGGGGTCACCTGCTGTATTACCTTATCGAATTGGCCAAGGGCAGCCCGCTCAGCGAGCGCGCCATGGTCGCCGGCCAATACCTCGGCCTCGTCGTGCTGGCGGGGTTGATGGGCCTGGCGTTCTACAATGACTTGCTCGGCCTGGCGAGGTGAACGCCGTCATGCACGGCCGCGCCGCCTCCGCCCCCACCACCCCGATTCCGGATGCCCCGATGACGCGACACCCCCAGCGCCGCCTCGCCCTTGCCCTCGCGGTCGCCGCCGCCCTCAGCGGCCCGGCCTGGGCACAGACCGCCGAGGCGCCTGCCGCGGCGACGGACGCCACGCCGGTCGCCACGTCCAGCCTGCCGTTCGTGGTCGGCGACATCCGCGTGGACGGCCTGCAGCGCATCGGCGCCGGCACCGTGTTCACCTACCTCCCGGTCGAGCGCGGCGACACCCTGGATTCGGCCAAAGCCGCGCAGGCGATCCGCGCGCTGTACAAGACCGGGTTCTTCGATGACGTGCGCCTCGCCCGCCAGGGCAACATCCTCGTGATCACGGTGTCCGAGCGCCCGGCGATCAACAAGCTGACCATCACCGGCAACAAGGACATCAAGACCGACGACCTGACCAAGGGCCTGAAGGACATCGGCCTCTCGGAAGGCGACACCTTCAGCCAGCAGAGCCTGGACACCGTGACCCAGGAGCTGACCCGCCAGTACAACAACCGCGGCAAGTACAACGTCGAGATCACCCCGACCATCGGCCTCCTCGACCGCAACCGCGTCGACATCACCATCGCGATCAAGGAAGGCAAGGCGGCGAAGATCCGCCACATCAACCTGGTCGGCAACGAGAAGTACGAGCAGAAGGACATCCTCGACAACTGGGAATCGCGCGAATCCAACTGGCTCAGCTGGTACCGCCGCGACGACCAATATTCGCGCGAGAAGCTGTCCGGCGACCTCGAGAAGCTCAACGAGTACTACCTCGACCGCGGCTACATCGATTTCAGCATCGACAACACCCAGGTCGCGATGAGCCCGGACAAGCGCGACATGTTCATCACCGCGGGGCTCACCGAGGGCGAGTCGTACAAGATTTCCTCGGTCAAGCTCAGCGGGGATACCGTCCTGCCGCAGGACGAAATGCAGAGAATGGTGTTCCTGAAGGAAGGCCAGACGTTCTCGCGCAAGCTGCTGGAAGTCACCAGCGACGCGATCACCAACACCCTGTCCAACATCGGCTACGCCTTCGCCCAGGTGAACCCGGTGCCGCAGCTCGATCGCGACAAGCACACCGTGGCGATCGACCTGCAGGTGGTGCCGGGGCCGCGGGTGAACGTCCGCCACATCCTGTTCAAGGGCAACAACCGCACCGCCGACGAGGTCATGCGCCGGGAAATGCGCCAGTTCGAGAACGCCTGGTACTCGCAGGCGGCGATCGACCGCTCCAAGGTGCGCCTGCAGCGCCTCGGCTACTTCGACAAGGTCGATGTCGAGACCCAGCCGGTCGCCGGCGTGCCCGACCAGGTCGACGTGGTCTACAACGTCGCCGAAACCAATTCCGGCAGCTTCACCTTCGGCCTCGGCTTCTCGCAGCTGTCCGGCCTGACCACGTCGGTGCAGCTGACCGAAAACAACTTCCTCGGCACCGGCAACCGGGTATCGGTCGAGGCCAACCGCAACGATTACCTGCAGCGCTACTCGTTCTCGTTCACCAACCCGTACTTCACCGACGAGGGCTTGTCGCTTGGCTACAACCTGTGGTGGCGCGAGTTCGACAACTCGAACTTCAACACCGCCAGCTATTCGACCACCAGCGCCGCGGCGCAGATAGTGGCCGGGTTGCCGATCACCGAGAACGACACGGTCTCGGGCCTGTTCGGCATCGACCGCAACGTGATCTACGCCTACCAGGGATCCTCGCCGCAGGAGTTCGTCGACTACATCGACGCCCTCGGCACGCGCACCTTCCACGCCTGGCGCACGGAACTGGGCTGGGCGCGCGATACGCGCAACAACTATTTCTCCCCGACCGCCGGCATGTACCAGCGCGTGTCCGCCGAAGTCACCCTGCCCGGCTCGACCGTGCAGTACTACAAGCTCAACTACCAGTTCTCCAAGTACTGGCCGCTATCGCGCTACATGGTGCTGAACACGCGCGCCGAACTGGGCTACGGCGACAGCTACGGGAGCCCGATCACCAGCAACCTCTGCTATACGCCGGGCAGCTACGTCGACACCGACAACAACCCGTCGACCCCGCCGGTCTACGTGCCGCCGCCGCCGCCGAGCGTGCCCTGCGAAACCACCTCGAGCGACTACATCAAGACCGTGACCGCCGAAGGCCTGCCGTTCTTCGAGAATTTCTACGCGGGCGGCACCAACTCCATCCGCGGCTTCCGCGACAACACGCTGGGGCCGCGCGGCGCCGCCATCGGCAGCAGCCTGCAGCAGCCCCTCGGCGGCGCGGTGAAGACCGTCGGCTCGATGGAGCTGATCTTCCCCACCCTGCTGAACACCTCGTCCGCGCGCGTGTCGGCGTTCGTCGACTTCGGCAACGTGTTCAAGGACGCGAACGCGTTCGACGTCGGCGAACTGCGCGCTTCCGCCGGCATCGCGCTGCTGTGGCGCGCGCCGGTCGGCCCGATTTCGATCAGCTACGCGATCCCGTTGCGCAGCAAGCCGGACGACGAGATCGAGCACCTGCAGTTCACCTTCGGCGGATCGTTCTGAGGAACGCCGCGCGCGCCATGTCCGGACCGAGCCACCGCGCGGCGGACCTCGCGCAGCGATTCGCGCTGCAGTTGCGCGGCGACGGCGACGCCATCCTCGATTGCGTCGCCACCCGGGCGAACGCGGAACCCGGCAAGCTCGCCTTCCTCGCCAACCCGCGCTACCGCGCGCAACTGGCGCAGACCCGCGCCGGCGCGGTGGTGATGCGCCCGGCCGACGCGGAAGGCTACGCCGGCACCGCGCTGCTCGCCGACGATCCCTACGCCGCGTTCGCCAGGCTCGCCGCGCTGTTCGAGACCCGCCCCGCCGCCGAACCCGGCGTGCATCCATCCGCGGTCGTCGCCGCCGATGCAGTGGTCGATGCGTCCGCGCAGGTCGGCCCGTTCGTTTGCGTCGGCGCGCGTTCGCGGATCGAGGCCGGCGCGGTCGTCGGCCCCGGTTGCGTGATCGGCGAGGATTGCGTGGTCGGCGAAGGCTGCGAACTTGTCGCGCGGGTGACGCTGGTCAAGCGCGTTCGCCTGGGCAGGCGCGTGCTGGTGCACCCAGGCGCGGTGCTCGGCGCCGACGGATTCGGCCTGGCGATGGACGCGGGCCGCTGGCTGAAGGTGCCGCAGCTCGGCGGCGTGGTCGTCGGCGACGACTGCGAGATCGGCGCCAACACCAGCATCGACCGCGGCGCGATCGAGGACACCGTGCTCGAGGAGGACGTGCGCCTCGACAACCAGATCCAGGTCGGCCACAACGCCCGCATCGGCGCGCACACCGCCCTCGCCGGTTGCGCGGCGGTCGCCGGCAGCGCGCGCATCGGCCGCTACTGCCTGATCGGCGGCGGCGCCGGCGTGCTCGGCCACCTCGAGGTCTGCGATCGCGTGGTCGTGACCGCGATGAGCCTGGTGACCCGCTCCATCCGCGAACCGGGGGAATATTCTTCCGGCACGCCGCTGATGCCGAACCGCGACTGGCGCAGGAGCGCCGTGCGCTTCCGGCAACTCGACGACCTGTTCCGACGCATCGATTCCGAAGAGGATCCCGCATGACCGCGACGATTGCCATGCCGTTCGACATCGAACGCATCCAGGCGCTGCTGCCGCATCGCTACCCGTTCCTGCTGGTCGACCGCGTGGTCGAGTTCGAGCCCGGCAAGCGCATCCTCGCGTGGAAGAACGTCACCGGCAACGAACCGTTCTTCCAGGGCCATTTCCCCGGGCATCCGGTGATGCCGGGCGTGCTGGTGCTGGAGGCGCTGGCGCAGGCCGGCGGCCTGCTCACGCAGATGACCCGCGTGGCCGCGGGCGGTCCGGCCTCGGACAACATGTTCTACCTGGTCAAGATCGACGCCGCGAAGTTCTCGCGCATGATCGTGCCCGGCGACCGGGTCGAGCTCGAGGTCACGCTCAAGCGCGTGATCCGCAACATGGCCATGTACGTCGGCACCGCGCGCGTGGACGGCGAGACCGCGGCCAGCGCCGAGATCCTCTGCGCCGAGGCGAAGGACTGAGCGCGGTGGCCGCGGCCGCGATCCACCCGAGCGCGATCGTCGACGACTCGGCGCGCATCGGCGCCGGCGTCGAGATCGGCGCGTACTGCGTCGTCGGCGCCGGCGTCGAGATCGGCGACGGCACGCGCGTCGGCCCGCACTGCACCATCGAGGGCCCGACCCGCATCGGGCGCGACAACCGCTTCCACGGCCACGCCGCGATCGGCGGCGACCCGCAGGACAAGAAGTTCGACGGCGAGCGCGCCGAGCTGTGGATCGGCGACCGCAACGTGTTCCGCGAATTCACCACCATCAACCGCGGCACCGGCGGCGGCGGCGGCGTCACCCGCATCGGCGACGACAACTGGTTCCTCGCCTACGTGCACGTCGCCCACGACTGCCACGTCGGCAACGGCTGCGTGTTCTCCAACAACGCGACCCTGGCCGGCCACGTCGAGGTCGGCGATTCGGTCATCCTCAGCGGCTTCACCGGCGTGCACCAGTTCTGCCGCATCGGCGCGCACGCCTTCATCGGCATGGGCGCGTTCGTCAACGGCGACGTGCCGCCGTTCGTGATGGTCGCGCAGGAGGATTACGGCCGGCCGCGCGGGGTGAACGCCGAAGGCCTCAAGCGCCGCGGCTTCGACGGCGAACGCATCGCCGCGATCAAGCGCGCCTACCGCGCGCTGTACGTCTCCGGCGCGAAGCTGGACGAGGCGAAGCTGCAGCTGGCCGACTTCGCGCGCGACAGCACCGACGTGCGCGACCTGCTCGACTTCATCGAACGCGGCGCGCGGCCGCTGCTGCGGTGAACATTGATTCCCTCTCCCCGCCGTCGCGGGGAGAGGGTGCCGAAGGCGGGTGAGGGGCATGCACGACAGCGCAAATCGTCCGATCCGTTTCGCAGTCATCGCCGGCGAAACCTCCGGCGATGCGCTCGGCGCCGGGCTGGTGGCCGCGTTGCGCGCGCGCTTCCCGGACGCGGAATTCGCCGGCGTCTGCGGCCCGGCGATGCGCGCGGCGGGCGTCGAGGCCTGGGCCGACGCCGGCGAGCTCGCGGTGATGGGCCTTGCCGAAGTGCTCGCGCATCTGCCGCGGCTGCTGCGCTTGCGCAAAACGCTGCGCGAACGAATCCTCGCGTGGAAACCGGACGTGTTCATCGGCATCGACGCGCCCGATTTCAACCTCGGCCTCGAACGCTGGCTCAAGCGCCGCGGCGTGCGCACCGTGCACTACGTCGGCCCGTCGGTGTGGGCCTGGCGCGAATCGCGCGCGGCGAAGATCGGCGCCAGCGCCGACCGCGTGCTGTGCCTGTTCCCGATGGAACCGCCGATCTACGCGCGCCACGACGTGGATGCGGTGTTCGTCGGCCATCCGCTCGCCGACGCGATCCCGCTCGATCCCGACCGCGCCGCCGCGCGCGCGGCGCTGGGCATCCCGGTGCACGACCCGGTGCTGGCGCTGCTGCCCGGCAGCCGCCTGGGCGAAATCGAACGCATGCTGCCGGTGTTCCTCGACGCAGCCGATGGCGTCGCCGCGGAATTCCCCGATCTGCGCCTGCTGATTCCCGCCGCGAACGCGCAGTGCCGTGGCGCCATCGAGCATGCGCTTTCCCGGTCCCCGGCCTCCGCTCCCCGCTCCCTGGTCCTCGACGGCGACGCGCAACGGGCGATGATCGCCAGCGACGTGGTGCTGCTCGCCTCGGGTACCGCCGCGCTCGAGGCGATGCTGTGCAAGCGGCCGATGGTGGTCGGCCACCGCATCGCGCCGATGACGCATGCCATCGTGCGCGGGCTGGGGCTGCTGAAATCGCGTTTCGTCAGCCTGCCGAACATCCTCGCCAACGAGGCACTGGTGCCGGAACTGCTGCAGGACGACTGCACCGCGCCGAAACTGCGCGACGCGGTGCTGGCCTGGCTGCGCGATCCGGAAGCGGCGATCGCGCTGCGCCCGCGCTTCCGCGCGCTGCACGAAACCCTGCGCCGCGACGCATCCGCGCGCGCCGCGGATGCGGTCGCGGAATTGCTGGGAACGGGAAACAGGGCACAGGGAACAGGGTTCGGAGCGGGATCGTGACGGCTGCGCCATCGGCCGGTTCCCGGTTCCCCATTCCCGGTTCCCCGCTTCTCGTCGCCGGCGTCGACGAGGCCGGGCGCGGGCCGCTGGCCGGGCCGGTCGCGGTGGCGGCGGTGATCCTCGATCCCGCACGGCCGATCGCCGGGCTCGACGATTCGAAGAAGCTGACCGAGCGCCGCCGCGACGCGCTGTTCCCGCTGATCCGCGAACGCGCGCTGGCATGGCGGATCGAGTTCGTCGAAGCCGACGAGATCGATGCGCTCAACATCCTGCAAGCCACGCTGACCGGCATGCGCCGCGCGCTGCAGGCGCTGGCGCCGGCGGCCGGACTCGCGCTGGTCGACGGCAACCGCCTGCCGAAGGACCTGCCCTGCCCGGCCCGCGCCATCGTCGGCGGCGATGCGCTGGAGCCGGCGATCATGGCCGCGTCGATCCTGGCCAAGGTCGCGCGCGATGCGCGCATGCGCGAGCTGCATGCGCGCTACCCGCAGTACGGTTTCGATGGCCACAAGGGTTACCCCAGCCCGGCGCACCTCGCCGCGCTGCGCGCGCACGGGCCCTGCCCGCAACACCGCCGCAGCTACGCGCCGGTGCGGGAAAGCCTGTCAAGCCTTGTCCCCACCCCGGCCCGGCCCTACCCTGCGGATTGAGTTTTCCCGTCCAAGGCGATGACCGCCGCGTTCGCCCACCTCCACGTCCACAGCGAGTATTCGCTGGTCGATTCCACGCTCCGCATCCCGGAGCTGGTGCGGGCCTGCGCGACGCGCGGCGTGCCGGCGCTGGCGATCACCGACCGCAACAATCTGTTCGCGCTGGTGAAGTTCCAGGCCGAGGCGGAGAAGGCCGGGATCAAGCCCATCGCCGGCGCCGACGTGCTGCTCGCCGACGGCGACGCGAACCCGGCGCGCATGACCCTGCTGTGCCGCGACCGCGAGGGCTACCTCGCGCTGTCGCGCCTGCTGACGCGGATGTGGATGCACGGCCATCGCGTCGATGGCGTGGTCGCCCGGTCCGAATGGCTGCGCACGGACGCGCACGGCCTGTTCGCGCTGGCCGGCCGCCATTCGCCGCCGGGGCAATTGTTCGCCGACGGCCGCGAAGCCGACGCGCTGGCCGCGCTGCGCGATTGGCGGCGCGGCTTCGGCGACAACCTGCACCTGGAACTCACGCGCTGCGGCCTGCCCGGCGAGGACGAGTGGAACGCGTTCGCGCTGCACGCCGCGGGCACGCTGGGGCTGCCGGTCGTCGCCAGCAACGACGTGCGCTTCCTCGACCGCGAGGGTTTCGAGGCGCACGACGCGCGCGTGTGCATCGCCTCGGGTCGCGTGCTCGACGACACGCGCCGCCCGCACGACTACAGCGCCGCGCAATACCTGAAGTCCGCCGAGGAGATGGCGGCGCTGTTCGCCGACGTGCCCGACGCGATCGACAACACGCTCGCGCTCGCGCGACGCTGCAACTTCGAGCTCGCGCTCGGCACCTACTACCTGCCCGCGTTCCCGGTGCCCGGCGACGAGACGCTGGAAAGCTGGATCCGCGGCCAGGCGCGCGAGGGCCTGGCGAAGCGGCTCGAGAAAGCGCCGCTTGCGGAAGGGAAGACGCGCGAGGACTACGAGGCGCGGCTGGACACCGAACTCGACGTCATCGTCAAGATGGGGTTCCCCGGCTACTTCCTGATCGTCGCCGACTTCATCAACTGGGCCAAGGACCACGGCATCCCGGTCGGTCCGGGCCGCGGTTCCGGCGCGGGTTCGCTGGTGGCGTGGGCGCTGGGCATCACCGACCTCGACCCGCTGCCCTACGACCTGCTGTTCGAGCGCTTCCTCAACCCCGAACGCGTGTCGATGCCCGACTTCGACATCGACTTCTGCATGGACCGCCGCGACGAGGTGATCGATTACGTCGCGCGCAAGTACGGCCGCGACCGCGTCTCGCAGATCATCACCTACGGCACGATGGCGGCGAAGGCGGTGCTGCGCGACGCCGGGCGCGTGCTCGGCTTCCCGTACGGCTTCGTCGATGGCCTGGCCAAGCTCATCCCGCTGCAGCCGACCGATCCGATGACGCTGGAGGACGCAATCGGCGTCGGCGAACGCGCGCGCAAGGATTCCAGCCGGGTCGTGCCGGAATTCAGGCAGCGCTACGAGGCCGAGGAGGACGTGCGCGACCTGGTCGACCTCGCGTTGCAGCTCGAGGACCTCACCCGCAACGCCGGCAAGCACGCCGGCGGCGTGGTGATCGCGCCGTCGCCGTTGAGCGACTTCTGCCCGCTGTTCGCCGAACACGACGGCAACGGCGAGGGCCGCAACCCGGTCACCCAGTTCGACAAGGACGACGTCGAGAAGGTCGGGCTGGTGAAGTTCGACTTCCTCGGCCTGCGCACGCTGACGATCATCGACTGGGCGGTGAAGGCGATCAACGCGCGCCGCCGCGACGCGGGCGAGGCGCCGCTCGACATCGCGACGTTGCCGCTCGACGACAAGGCGACCTACGAGCTGTTCGCGCGCGGCGACACGGTCGCGGTGTTCCAGTTCGAATCGCGCGGCATGCGCGAGCTGATCAAGCGCGCGCGGCCGGACCGCTTCGAGGACATCATCGCGCTCGCCGCGCTGTTCCGCCCCGGCCCGCTCGGCAGCGGGATGGACCGCGAATGGGTGGACCGCAAGCACGGCGTCGCCGAGGTGAGCTACCCGCACCCCGCGCTGGAACCGGTGCTGGCGCCGACCTACGGCGTGATCGTGTACCAGGAACAGGTGATGCAGATCGCGCAGGTGCTGGCCGGCTATTCGCTGGGCGGCGCCGACCTGCTGCGCCGCGCGATGGGCAAGAAGAAGCCCGAGGAAATGGCCAAGGAACGCGCCAAGTTCGAGGCCGGCGCGGCCGAACGCGGCGTCGATCCGCGCCGCGCGACCCAGATCTTCGACCTGATGGAGAAGTTCGCCGAGTACGGCTTCAACAAGTCGCACTCGGCCGCGTACGCGCTGGTCGCCTACCAGACCGCGTGGCTGAAGGTGCATTACCCGGCCGAGTTCATGGCCGCGGTGCTGTCCAGCGACATGGACAACACCGACAAGGTGGTCGGCTTCCTCGACGAGGCGCGCGCGCTCGGCCTGACCGTGCTGCCGCCGGACGCGAACGCCTCGGGCTACATGTTCCGCGCGGTGGACGCGCGCACCATCCGCTACGGCCTGGGCGCGATCAAGGGCGTCGGCCGCGGCGCCTGCGAGGCGATCGTCGAGGAACGCGGGCGCAGCGGGGACTTCCGCGACCTGCTCGATTTCTGCCGGCGCGTGGACGCGACCCGGCTCAACCGCCGCGTGCTCGAGGCGCTGATCCACGCCGGCGCGCTGGACGCGCTGGCCAGCAACCGCGCGACGCTGATGCTGCAGTTGCCCGAGGCCCTGAAGGCCGCGGACCAGATCGCGAAGAACCGCGAGGCCGGCATCGTCGACATGTTCGGCAATGCCGATGGCGGCGCCGCGGACATCGCGGTGGAGTTGCCCGAATGCGCGGAATGGGCGCCGGCGCGGTTGCTGCAGGGCGAACGCGACGCGCTCGGCCACTACCTCAGCGGGCATCCGCTGGACGCGCACCGCGAGGAGCTGCGCGCGCTGGTCGGGCACGACCTCGGCGGGCTGGAACGGATCTGGGAACGCGGCGCGCAGGCGCCGAAGCAGGACGGGCGCGGCTGGCGCCAGGACGTGCCGGCGGTGGTCGCGGGGCTGGTGGTCGCGACCCGGCGCAAGGGCGACGGCCAGGTGTTCGTGCTGCTCGAGGACGGGCGCGGCAAGCTCGAATGCGCGTTCTTCAACGAGGCCGCGGGCGAATTCGCGCCGCTGCTCGTGCGCGACCGCATCCTGCTGGTCGAGGGCGGCCTGCGCGAGGACGAGTTCAACGGCGGCTTCTCGCTGCGCGCGCGCCGCGCCTGGGACTACGAGCAACTGTGCATGCAGGCCGCGCAGCGGCTGTCGCTGCGGCTGGACCTGCGGGTGCAAGGCGCGTTCGCCGGGGTCGATGCCCTGCTCGGCCAGCACCGCCCGGGCAAGACCCCGCTGCGCTTCGACCTGCTGCGCGACGGGGCCGCCGGCACCCTCGACCTCAACGGCAGCCACGGCGTGCGCGCCGCCCCGGACCTGGTCGCGGCGCTGCGCCGGCAGCCGGGGGTGGAAGCGGTTTCGCTCACCCTCACCCGGCCCTGGACGCAATAGCCGCCCCTCGCCCGCCTCAGGCACCCTGTGCCCGTTGCACGGGGACAGGGAAACGACCGAACGCTTGGGTACGGGCCGGGGAACGCTCATCCGCTAGACTTGGCGGATGAATCCGAACTACCTCGATTTCGAACAACCCATCGCCGACCTGGAAGCCAAGATCCAGGAGCTGCGCCACGCCAGCACCGGCCCGGCGGTCAACGTCGATGCCGAAGTGCACGCGCTGCAGGACAAGCTGCGCAAGCGCACCGCGCACATCTTCCGCGACCTCGCCCCGTGGCAGGTCTCGCAGCTCGCGCGCCACCCCGCGCGGCCGTACACCAACGATTACATCCGCGTGATCTGCGACGAGTTCCAGGAACTCGCCGGCGACCGCGCCTACGCCGACGACGCCGCGATCGTCGGCGGCCTCGCCCGCATCGACGGCCGCAGCATGGTCGTGATCGGCCACCAGAAGGGCCGCGACACCAAGGCCAAGGTGCGCCGCAACTTCGGCATGCCGCGCCCGGAGGGTTACCGCAAGGCGCTGCGGCTGATGAAGCTGGCCGAACGCTTCAAGCTGCCGCTGCTCACCTTCATCGACACGCCCGGCGCCTATCCCGGCATCGGCGCCGAGGAGCGCGGCCAGTCCGAGGCGATCGCGCGCAACCTGCTGGAGATGGCGGAACTGCGCACGCCGATCATCTGCACCGTGATCGGCGAAGGCGGTTCCGGCGGCGCGCTCGCGATCGGCGTCGGCGACGTCACCAACATGCTCGAATACAGCACCTATTCGGTGATTTCGCCCGAGGGCTGCGCGTCGATCCTGTGGAAGTCCGCGGACAAGGCCAAGGATGCGGCCGAACAACTCGGCCTCACCGCCGGGCGGCTGAAGGAACTGGGCCTGGTCGACAAGGTGATCCGCGAACCCATCGGCGGCGCGCACCGCAACCCGACGCAGATGGCGAAGCGGCTCAAGGCCGTGCTGCTGAACGAACTCGACGCGATCGATGCCATTCCGATGGACGAACTGCTCGACCGTCGCTACAAGCGCATGCGCGGCTACGGCGCGTACGAGGCGGCGTAACCGGACAATGTCGACAGGGCTGAAATGGCTCTGTGTCGCGGTTGCCATTCCGGTCGTCATCGTTCTCGCCGCGATCTACGGCGCCTACTGGTACGGGGCGTCCGCCCTTCCCGCCGAGATCAAGCCTGGCGATCGCGAATACCCTGCCGGAATCCGCAGGATGTACTGGCACTCGTTGGGTGGCGCCGGCGACATTCGGATTCGCCGGCTCAACCCCCTGACGATGACGTGGACCGTGTTCCGCACGGTCGAAAATGCCGGCAATGGACGCATCGAACCATCGCCGCCGGACCTGCAATTACTGACCAGCGTTGCGAGAACGCGGATTTCAGGAGCAGGACCGAAGTTGCCGGCTTTCCGCAGATCGCTTGCGGAAATCGCGCTGGTCATCAGAACCAGCCGCGAATGGAGTGCAAGGCAAGTCATCGATACTGCCTTGGCGGAGCAATGGTTTGGGCGGGGCGCACGGGGAGTCGATGAAGCAGCCAGCACCTACTTCGGCATCCCGACAGGCGAATTGTCAGCAGAGGAAGCCCTAGGGCTGCTGGTGCTCGAACGCGGCCCGTCTTATTTTGATCCGACATGCCATCGAGATAGATTCGTCGAGCGCTATAAATTCCTCGCAAGACGCGTAGGCATGCCGGCGGGCGATGACGCAATCGGCCGTGCCACAGCTCGATTGCGTACGACCGAGTGCCACTGAGGACTGGATTTTCATCGTGCTCTCGCCGCTTCCATCCGATTCCGCGAATTCACCGATCCTCGTCGGCCTCAGCGGCGGCCTCGATTCGAGCGTGTTGTTGCACCTGCTCGCAAACTCGCCTCTGCGTGCGAACGGCTTGCGCGCGATCCACGTGCACCACGGCCTGCATCCGGATGCCGATGCATGGGCCGCGCATTGCGAATCGCTTTGCGCTGAATTCGACGTCCCTTCGACCACCGTTCGCGTCGAAGTCCGCAACGATGGCGATGGCCCCGAAGCCGCGGCGCGCGCGGCGCGGCACGCGGCGTTCGAACGCGAGCTGCGCGACGGCGAAATCCTCGCGCTGGCGCACCACCAAGGCGACCAGGCCGAAACCTTCCTGCTGCGCGCGCTGCGCGGTTCCGGCCCGGACGGCCTCGGCGCGATGCGGCCGTGGCGCGGTTTCGGGCGCGGCTGGCTGTGGCGGCCGCTGCTGGCGCAGCCGCGCGATGCGCTGCGCGAATACGCCGTCGCGCACGGCCTGCGCTGGATCGAGGATCCGTCGAACGAAGACGCGCGCTTCGACCGCAATTTCCTGCGCCAGCGCGTGTTGCCGTTGCTGCGCGAACGCTGGCCGCACGCGGATTCCGCATTCGCGCGCAGCGCCGCACTCGTCGCCGAAGCCGCCGATGCGCTTGCGCACATCGACGACGCGGCGCTGGATGCGCTGATCGACGGCGATTCACTGCCCGCTTCCGCATTGCACACCTTGCCGGCGCAGGCGCGCGCGCGCTTGCTGCGCAGGTGGATCGCGCATCTCGACCTGCCGCCGTTGCCGGCGGACGGCGTTCGCCGGATCGAATCGGAACTGTTGCCCGCGGCCGAGGATCGCATTCCGCATTACGACTGGCGCGATGCGCGCATCGTGCGGTGGCGCGGGCGGCTGCATGCGATCCGGCACGGCGATGCGTGGCCGCCCGACTGGCGGCGCGACTGGGATGGGGCCGTGCCGATCCACCTTCCCGATGCGAGCACGCTGGCGCTGGAAGGCGCGCCGCGGTTCGACGCGACCGTGCAGGTGCGTGCGCGCGTCGGTGGCGAGCGCATCGTGCTGCCGGGCCGCAAGCACTCGCACCAGCTCAAGCATGTGCTGCAGGATCGTGGCCTGCCGCCGTGGGAACGCGCGCGCCTGCCACTGCTGTTCGCCGGCGACGGCACGCTGCTGGC
>JBGAHT010000038.1:0-28960 GCA_044226035.1 Thermomonas sp.
GCCGGATGCGGCGAGCTTCGCGACCGGAAAGCCGATCAAGCTGATTGACGGCGAAACGCTGCTTGCGATGATCCGCTCAGTTCAGCGCTGCGAAACGAGTAAATCGATAAGCGCGACGGAGACAGGCACCAAAGTGGTGGCATCTGAAATTCAGATACCTGCGTGCCCAAAGTGCGGATCGGAAATGGTCCGGCGGAGTAACCGACGCGACGGCAATCAATTCTGGGGTTGTTCCCAGTTTCCGTCATGCCGGGGAACACGATAAAGCTAAAAGGAGTGCGAAATGACAAAGGACGTCCAGTGCACTGGAACAATCGTGGCCGCATTGTTAGCACTTGCTTCAATGGCAGTGCCCATGGATGTCTCCGCACAAAACAAGCGCTATGGCGACATCTCCTATGCGCAGCCTCAGGATTGCAGCGTCATCACCAAACAGAATCCTGCAAATCCATACGCTTACCTGTTCCGCAACTACTGCGAACAAAGCGATGCGCGCATGAAGCAAACCATCGCGAAGCTTTATGGTCGTCCACAGCCGTCGACGAAAGTGCTCGCGGTACCGGCGCATGGCACGCCGGAAGCCAAGCGATACGGAGCCGCCTGCATGGGCGGGCTGGTGATGCTGCGGATCAAGAACGGTTGGGAGCAGGCGCTCGACGCCGACCGCCGCTACTACACGTGCCGATCGAACTAACCGATCAGGCGAAACCAAGCTCACCACCACCTTCCCCTTCGCCCGCCCGGTTTCGACATAGGCCAGCGCGTCCGCCGTCTGCGCGAACGGAAACACCTTGTCGATGACCGGCTTGATGACGCCGGCTTCCACCAGCGCCGCGATCTGCCGCAACTGTTCGCCATCCGGGTGCATGAACAGGAACGAATACTCCACACTGCATCCGTCGCCCCATTCCCCATTTCGTCGCAATCCGCTTGCAGCATCCCGTCGTCGCCCACACGCTGTCCACGCTGCGCGTGCAGCGCCGAACGACCGGATCGCCACGATGAAAACCCTGATCGCCCTGCTGCTGTGGTGCGTGCTGCTGGCGCTGTGCTGGCCGCTCGCCTTGCTCGCGCTGGTGCTGTGGCCGGTCGCATGGCTCATCGCCCTGCCGTTCCGCCTGGTCGGCATCACCCTCGGCGCGCTGTTCGCCTTCCTCGGCGCGCTGCTGATGCTGCCCGCGCGCCTGCTCCGCGGCCCGTCCCCGCACGTGGCGGTGGGCTGAGGCTCAGTCCTTCGCGTCGCGGTAGGCACGCAACGCGGCGTTCATCCGCGTCTGCCAACCGGGGCCGAGCGAGCGGAACCAATCGAGCACGTCCTTGTCGACGCGCAGCGCGATCTGTTCCTTGCGTTCCTCCGGCGCCTTTGCCGGACGCCCGCGCTTCGCGCGCAATTCCCCCAGCCCCGTATGCGCGATGGCCTTTTTCCAGAACGCCCGGGTCGCCTCGAGGTCATCGGGATCGTAAGGAACGTCAGTGAAGCGGGAACGCTTCGAAGTACGTTTTTCGTTCATGGGGTTCGGCCTCGCGGCAGGAAATCAGTCGTGGTCCGTCATCGCGTTCGGTCCACACCAGCACGACCACGCGCCCGTGCGCAATGCCGACGCTGACGAAGCGTTGTTCCCCGTAGGCTTCGCGCGTGTCTTCAGCGGTGAGCATCGGCGCGTCGAACGCCGCCATGCAGCCCGGCAGGTCGATGCCGTGCTTGCACAGGTTGCGGCGGCGCTTGGCAGGGTCATGGCTCACGACAATTATTGCATATGCATTAAATTGGAAGTCAAGCCCGCGCGGGCCTGTGCCCACCGTGTTCGGACCGGCGCGGGGTATGCATCGGGAAAAGCCGCGATATCGCATCGGAAAGCGCTTCGATCCCGCCGCGCTACCATTCCCGCCCGCCTTCGCCTCGGAACCGCCATGTCCGACGACAACAAGCCCGCCGACAGCCGCAACGACGTCAGCCGCCAGCAGGCCGAGGACGCGGTGCGCACGCTGCTGAAGTGGGCCGGCGACGATCCCGCGCGCGAGGGCCTGCTCGACACGCCCAAGCGCGTGGCCAAGGCCTACGAGGACTGGTTCAGCGGCTACGCGCTGGACCCGGACGACTACATGGCGCGCACCTTCGAGGAAGTCGGCGGCTACGACGAGATGATCGTGCTGCGCGACATCGAGTACGAAAGCCATTGCGAGCACCACATGGCGCCGATCATCGGCAAGGTCCACGTCGGCTACCTGCCGAACGGCAAGGTGGTGGGCATCAGCAAGCTGGCGCGGGTGGTCGAGGCCTATGCGCGCCGCTTCCAGGTGCAGGAGAAGATGACCGCGCAGATCGCCAACTGCATCCAGCGCGCGCTGCAGCCGCGCGGCGTGGGCGTGGTGGTGGAGGGCGCGCACGAATGCATGACCACGCGCGGCATCCACAAGCGCGGGGTGTCGATGGTGACCTCGAAGATGCTCGGCAGCTTCCGCGAGGACGCGCGCACCCGCGCGGAGTTCCTGAGGTTCATCGAGATCGGTCCCGGGCGCTGAGAACCCGCCACGCACCTGCTGCGCTCGGCATGCGGCCCGCGTGCGGTGCTCGCAATGCCCACGGATTCCCACATACGCTGCGCTTGCTGTGCTCCACCACGGGCCGCCTGCCATCGCTCGCGACGGTGCGTACACAGGTTCCCGTTGACCGGCTAATTTAGCCCGGGTAATAATGCGCGCCTCTCCGCGAGGTACGCCATGCCCGACCTGTCCCTGCGCTGCACCGCCTTCGCCGACGCCCGCCGGATCGCCAGCGGCGAGCTGCGCCACGTCGCGCTCAAGGCCCGGCAGGCGTTCGCGAACGGGCACCGGGTGCTGGTGTTCGAGGACGCCAGCGGCCGCCAGCTCGACCTGCCGCTGGAACTGCCCGAAGGCGAATTGCTGCGCCGGCTCGGCCAGGCGGAAGCGGCGCCGGAACCGGCGGCGGCGCCCGCGCGCGGGCCGGGGCGGCCGAAGCTGGGCGTGGTCGCGCGCGAGGTGACGCTGCTGCCGCGGCACTGGGACTGGCTCGCGGCCCAGCCCGGGGGCGCGTCGGTGGCCTTGCGCAGGCTGGTCGAGGACGCGCGCCGGGTGTCGGCCAGCGGCGATCGCCGCCGCGCCGCGCAGGAGGCGGCCTACCGCTTCATGCAGGCGATGGCCGGCGACCAGCCCGGCTACGAGGACGCGACCCGCGCGCTGTTCGCCGGCGACGTCGCCCGCTTCGAGGAACGGACCGCGGCATGGCCCGAAGACGTGCGCGAACATGCATCATTGCTGGCCGCGGATGCGTTCGCACATTGACGCCCACAACAACAAGAAAAAGCATCGGAACTTCCCCATGAACGCACCCCTCGCGACAGACGCATTGAAAGGCCGCGCGCGCAAGGCCGCGCTGGCCTTCATCTTCGTCACCGTGCTGATCGACGTGATCGCGTTCGGCGTGATCATCCCGGTGCTGCCGCACCTGGTGGAGGAATTCGTCGGCGGCGACGCCTCGACCGCGTCGTACTGGATCGGCGTGTTCAGCACCATGTTCGCGGCGATCCAGTTCTTCTGCGCGCCGATCCAGGGCGCGTTGTCGGACCGCTTCGGCCGCCGCCCGGTGATCCTGCTGTCCTGCCTCGGCCTGGGCATCGACTTCATCGTCATGGCGCTGGCGCCGACGCTGGCGTGGCTGTTCGTCGGGCGCGTGTTCTCGGCGATGTTCTCGGCCAGCTTCACCACCGCCAACGCCTACATCGCCGACGTGGCGCCGCCGGAGCAGCGCGCGAAGAGCTTCGGCATGATCGGCGCCGCGTTCGGCCTGGGCTTCATCGTCGGCCCGCTGATCGGCGGCGTGCTCGGCGGCATCGACCATCGCCTGCCGTTCTGGTTCGCCGCCGGGCTGGCGCTGGTCAACTTCTGCTACGGCCTGTTCGTGCTGCCCGAATCGCACCCGAAGGAACGGCGCACGCCGGCCTTCGACTGGCACCACGCCAAGCCGCTGGGCGGGGTCAAGCTGCTGAGGAAATTCCCGCACATCTGGGGCCTGGTCGCGGTGGTGTTCATCGCCAACTTCGCGCACTACGTCTACCCGAGCACCTTCGTGCTGTTCGCGGACGTGGCCTATGGCTGGAAGGAAAAGCAGGCCGGCTACGTGCTGGCGCTGGTCGGCGTGCTCAGCGTGATCGTCAACGTGGTGCTGGTCGGCCGGGTGGTGAAGGCGCTGGGCGAACGCCGCGCGATGCTGTTCGCGCTGGCCTGCGGCATCGCCGGCTTCATCATCTACGGCTTCGCGCCGACCGGCGCGATGTTCCTCGTCGGCATGCCGATCAGCGCGCTGTGGGCGATCGCCGGCCCGTCGACGATGGCGCTGATCACGCGCCAGGTGCCGGCGGACGCGCAGGGCCGCATCCAGGGTTCGCTGAGCAGCCTGGTGTCGCTGGCCGGCATCGTCGCGCCGGGGATCTTCGCGGGCGCGTTCGGCTTCTTCATCGGCCCGCGCACGCCGCTGCACCTGCCGGGCGTCGCGTTCCTGATCGCGGCCGCGCTGCTCGCCTGCGCGTGGCTGGTCGCATGGCGCTTCACCGACGCCGAGCACATGCACGTGGTTGCGCCGGCGCCGTCAGCGACGGACGAAGCGGAAGCGCTTCCGCCGGAGCCTTCGTCGCTGCAGGGTTGAAGCGGCGCCCACGCCGTGCTCTAAGCCACGCGCTCGAACGCGGATTCGAAATCCTCCGGGCCGATCGATGTCGGCGGCAAGGGACACGGATCGGCCGTGACATCGGCTTCACGCGCGCCTCACCGCGCGTGAGCGCGCGGGTTGCGACACTGCGCCTCCGTTCCGGAAGGAGTGCGACATGGGCGTGTGCGCGATGTGCGGCAACGATTACGACAAGGCCTTTACCATCACCGCCGCGGACGGCAGCAGCCATGCATTCGATTCGTTCGAATGCGCGATCCACATGCTGGCGCCGACCTGCGCGCATTGCGGCTGCAGGGTGATCGGCCACGGTGCGGAACACGCCGGCGCGATCTACTGTTGCGCGCACTGCGCGAAGGCGTCCGGCGTCGCCGGGATCGGCGACCGCGCCTAGTTGTCGCCGGCGTCGTCGTCGGACAAGCGCGCGAGCTGTTCCGGCGCGAGCGGGATCACCACCCAGAACGGCCGGCGTCCGCGCGTCCAGTCCTGCGCCGCCTCGCCGCAGATGTCGAGCAGGGTGGCGAAATCGCCGCCGTCGCGTTCGCGCCATTCCCAGGCGTTGTCGAACAGCAGCAGCTGGCCGCCTTCGGGCAGCCACGACAGGTCGCCGAGGCAGTCGGCGAGCGCGTCCCAGTTGCCGCCGAACCAGTCCGGGAATCGCAGCGCGGCGGCGATGCGCGCGAGCGCGTCGTCCTTGCCCGCGCAGCCGGCGAAATCGATCGGCATGGCATGCAACCCGGCTTCGGTCGCGGCCTCGACCAGCGCCTCGCGGTCGTTGTGGTCGAAGAAGTAGGCGCCGTTGTTCGCCGGGTCCAGCAGCAGCGCGCGCAAGTCGACCGGCGTGCTCATCGCGAAATCCCCTGCGCGTCGATGCGGCGGAAGCTGCGGTAGTGGTCGTCGCTGTACCAGTACTCGCTGGGCGGATCGCCGCCGGTGACGATGCGGCGCGCGCCGCGGTCGTCGCTGCCCGGCGTTTCCGCGGTGTATTCGCGGTAGAAGCCGCGCGGGCGCGTCGGCAAGCGGTGTTCGCGGTTCTGGAACACGCTGCCGTCCTGGCGGTGTTCGAACGGCCCGCCGCGCGCGATCAGCGCGAGCGTGGCGCGCGCTTCGGCGGGCAGGCCGGCGGCGTCGGGCGCGGATGCCGGTTCGGAACGCGGAAGCGGAACCGGCGCCTCGCTTGGCGATGCGGAAGTCGTCGTCGGCGCGGGCGCGGGAAGCGTCGCCCCGGTGGATGCGCGATGCGAGGCGAACCAGTCGCCCGCGACGAAGGCGAGCAGCAGCAGTCCGATCCACAGCCAGGTGCGTCGTGTCATCGGCGCGATTGGCTCAGTGGGTGACCGGCGGCGGGGGCGGTGGCGGCAACAGCGGATCGGGTTCCGGTGGCGGCGCGCGCATATGCCTGCCTTGCGGCGGCTTGGGCGTGTCCTGCGGCGGCGCGACCGTGGCCGGCGACGGCAAGGCAGTCGTGGCCGGCGACGGAGTCGGTGCCGCGGCTTGTTCGGCCGCGGGCGCGGCGTCGTGCGCCGGCGTCTGTTCGCGCGGGCAGCCGGCGAGCGCGGCGGTCGCGAACGCGAACGCGATGGCGATGGGAAGTTTCATCCGCAGGTCACCGCCAGGATCGTGCCGTGCTCGTCCACGCGCAGGTTGAGCCGGCTGTCGCTGTATTCCATCGTCACCATCATCCCCGGCTTGAGCACGCGCACCGAATCCGCGCCGGTCGCGGCCTTGGCCTGGGCGACGACCTCGTCGCTGGCGACCTGGCCGACGTAGCGCTGGCCCGGATCGGCCTGGCATTGCGCGAGGCGCGGCGGGAACGGCTTCGAGGGTTTCGCGTTCGGCGGCATCGGGGTGCAGGCGGTGCTGGTGGCGAAAAGGACGATCGCTGCGGCGGTGGACAGGAACGGGCGTTGCATGGTGTTTCCCGGACTGCGGGGACGGTCGCACTGTAGCCGCGACCGGCGCCGCAGGGAACGGATCCGGCCGCGCCCATTCAGGACATCGCCGGAAAGCGCCGTTATCCTGCGGCCGATGCGTCCCTTTCACTTCGCCTTCACGCTGATCGCCGCGCTCGCGGTCGGCGGCTGCAGCGGTCCGCAACCGCGCCCGAGCATCGCCCGCGCGACCACCGTGCCGGCGCCGCGGCCCGATCCGCGGGCGGCGACGCTGGCGCAAGTGCAGCGGCTCGCGCCCGAGGCCGATCCGGGCGTGCTCGCGCTGGCGCTGGCCGCGCGCGATTGCGCGGTGCAGGCCGGCGAAGTCGGCGCCGACGCGAAACTCGCGGTGATCGATTACTCGCTGCCGTCGACGCAGCGCCGGTTGTGGGTGTTCGACCTCGCCAGCGGCCGGCTGCTGCAGCGCGAATACGTCGCCCACGGCCAGGGCAGCGGCGACAACCTCGCGCGCCGCTTCTCCAACCGCGACGGCAGCCACGCCACCAGCCTGGGCCTGTACCGCACCGCGGAAACCTACGACGGCGACAACGGCTATTCGCTGCGCATGGACGGGCTCGATCCCGGCTTCAACGACAACGCGCGCGGCCGCGCCATCGTCATGCACGGCGCGTGGTACGTGGATCCCGACCTTGCCGCGCGCCAGGGCCGGCTCGGCCGCAGCCAGGGCTGCCCGGCGTTGCGCCAGCAGGTCGCGCGGGTGGTGATCGACGAACTCAAGCAGCGCCAGCTGCTGTTCGCCTACGCCGACGACGCGCAATGGCTGCAGGGCGCGAAGTCCTTCGCCTGCGACGGACGCAGCGCGCGGCAGATCCTCGTCGCGGCGCGCAACCCGCGCGTGCCCGGCGGCGGTAGCGGCATCGCGACCGCGACCGCGGCGCCGTAAGCCTCGCCGCCATCGCGGTCGGCGTCCCGCGCTAGGATGCGGGAACCGCGTTGCGGAAAGGGGAATCTCGATGGCGCGTTTCGCGTGGGCATTCGCCCTGTTGCTGGCGACGGCGGGAATACGCGCGCAAGCGCAAGCGCCGGCGGCGGTGGCCGACGCCGACTATCCGGGCACGATTTCGCTGCAGGTGGACGCCAGCGACATCGACCGCCGCATCCAGCGCGTGCGCGAACGCATCCCGGTGCGTCCGGGCGCGCTGACCTTGTGGTACCCGAAGTGGATTCCCGGCAACCATTCCCCGACCGGCCCGATCAACCAGCTCGCGGGCCTGGTCGTGCGCGGCAACGGCGCGCGCATCGCGTGGCGGCGCGACGACGCGGACATGTATGCGTTCCACCTCGAGGTGCCGCCGGGGGTGGCCGCGATCGACGCCGAATTCCAGTACCTCTCGCCGACCGCGAGGGACCAGGGCCGGGTCGCGATGACGCCGGACATGCTCGACCTGCAATGGCACCGCGTGCTGCTGTATCCGGCCGGTTTCGACACCAGCCGGATCCGGATCGAACCCGCGCTCACCGTGCCGGGCGGCTGGCAGGCGGCGAGCGCGCTGGACGTCGCTGCGCGCGAAGGCGACACGCTGCGCTACGCGCCGGTGTCGGTCACCACGCTGGTGGATTCGCCGGTGTACGCCGGGCGCAACTACAGGCGCATCGCGCTGGATGCGGATGCGAAGCGGCCGGTGTTCCTCGACGCCTTCGCCGACGACCCGCAACAGCTCGCGATCACCCCGGCGATGCTCGATGCGCACCGCGCGCTGGTGCGGCAGGCCGACCGCGTGTTCGGGCCGCGGCCGTTCGCGCACTACGACTTCCTGCTCGCGCTGTCGGACACCTTCAGCAACATCGGCCTCGAACACCGGCAGTCGAGCGAGAACGGCACGCCGCCGGGCTACCTGCTCGGCGAGGCGCCGTTCGCCAACAACACCCTGCTCTCGCACGAGTACGCGCATGCGTGGAACGGCAAGTTCCGGCGTCCGGTAATGCTGTGGACGCCGCACTACAACACGCCGATGCGCAACGAACTGCTGTGGCTGTACGAGGGCCAGACCGAGTACTGGTCGATCGTGCTCGCCGCCCGCGCCGGCCTGCTGGCGCCGCAGCAGGCGCGCGAAA
This sequence comes from Thermomonas sp., assembly GCA_044226035.1. Classification (GTDB taxonomy): domain Bacteria; phylum Pseudomonadota; class Gammaproteobacteria; order Xanthomonadales; family Xanthomonadaceae; genus Pseudoluteimonas. Next base: position 8,692 of record JBGAHT010000038.1, read on the forward strand.
TGCTCGCCGACCTCGCCGCGACCCAGGCCCAGCGCCGCGGCCACGACTGGCGCAGCCTGCAGGACACGGTGTACGAGGGCATCGTCGAGTTCAACGACGCGCCGCAGGCCTGGGAAAGCTGGCAGCGGGCCTACGACTTCTACGCCGAGGGCGCGCTGCTGTGGCTGGACGTGGACACCCGCATCCGCGAACTGTCGTCGAACCGGCGTTCGCTGGACGATTTCGCGCGTGCGTTCTTCGGCGGCGCGAAGGATGCGGAAACCGTTTCGACCTACGACTTCGACGACATCGTCGCGGCGCTGGAGGCGGTGCAGCCCGGCGGCTGGGGCGACTGGCTGCGCACGCGGCTGGACGGCGACGAGCCGCTGCTCGACGGCATCGCGCGCGGCGGCTGGAACATCGCCTACGACGCGACCCCCAACCTCGCGGTCGAGGATGCGGAAGGCGCGGACGACTACGACGATTTCCGCTATTCGCTGGGCTTGAAGATCGCGAGGGACGGCGGCTCGATCAGCGAAGTGGTCTGGGACAGCCCCGCGTTCGCCGCCGGGCTCGCGCGCGACGTGGTCGTGGTCGCGGTGGACGGCGAGGCCTACGACGCGAAGCGCCTCGCGCACGCGATTTCGGCCGCGCAGGCGCAACCCAAGCCGATCGAGCTGCTCGTGCGCCAGGGCGAGCGTTACCGCACCGCGCGGATCGACTACCGCGGCGGCCTGCGCGCGCCGCACCTGGTCCGCGATACGGGCAAGCCGGACTTGCTCGGCGACATCCTGTCGGCGCGGAAGTAACGTCGAGCCTGCTCGACTTCCGGTGCTTCGGGCGGAGCAAGCTCCGCTCGACCAGGCACATCCGCGGCTGTTCAGGCCGCGCGCACCACCCGCAGCGGGTTGTTCCACTCGGCGAGCAGTTCCGCCTCGCGCGTTTTCGCGGCGAGCAGGTTCGCGTGCTTGACGTGGCCGTAGCCGCGGATCTGCTCGGGCACGCTGGCGATCTCGGCCGCGAGCCCGACGTTGCCGGCATCGAGCGCATCGAGCAGGCCGCCGACGGTGTTTTCGTACTCGCCGATCAGCGCGCGCTCGCCCTTGCGTTCTTCGGTGTAGCCGAACACGTCGAGCGCGCCGCCGCGCAGGCCGCGCAGTTTCGCCAGCAACTTGAACGCGGTGAACACCCACGGGCCGTATTCGCGCTTGACCAGTTCGCCCTTCGCGTTCTTCTTCGCCAGCAGCGGCGGCGCGAGGTGGAAGTGCAGCTTGTAGTCGCCTTCGAACTGCTGCTCCAGCCGGCGGCGGAACTCGCCGCTGGTGTACAGCCGCGCGACCTCGTATTCGTCCTTGTACGCCATCAGCTTGAAGAAATAGCGGGCCACCGCCTCGGACAGGTCGGTGCTGCCCGGCGCCTTCGCGGCCTCGGCCGCGCGCACCTTCGCGACGAAGTCCGCGTAGCGCCTCGCGTAGGCCGCGTCCTGGTAGTCGGCGAGGAAGGCGACGCGGCGCGCGACGAGTTCGTCCAGCGAACGCGACAGGCGTTCGTCGTCCAGCGGCAGGAACGCGACTTCGCCGGCGTTCGCGGCCGGCACGTGGCGCAGTTCGTCCTCGTCGCGCAATCCCGATTGCGGGCTGAGGCCCGATTCGTGCGCCTCGTTCGCGGTCGCGCCGAGCATCGCGAGTTCGTGCGGGGTGGCTTCGGCTTGGGTCGGCGCGTTGCGGATCGCGCCGGCGGCCTCGGCCACCGCGTTCGCGTCGATCGCCGCGAGCCGGCCCCAGGCGAACGCGGTCTTGTTCATCTCCACCGCCGCGCCGTTCAATTCGATCGCGCGCATCAGCGCCTCGAACGAGATCGGCACCAGCCCCTGCTGCCAGGCGTGGCCGAGCATGAACAGGTTGGCGGCGATCGCGTCGCCCATCAGCGCGGTCGCGAGCCGGGTCGCGTCGACTTCGTGCAATGAAGCGTTCGCGCTGTCGCCGAGCGCGGTGCGCACCGCCTCGACGATGTCGGCGGCGGGGAATTCCAGGTCCGGGCGCGTGGTGAAGGTGCCCGGCATCGCCTCGTAGGTGTTGATCACCACCGCGGTGCGGCCGCTTCGGATCTTGGACAGCGCCCAGTAGTCGTTGACCACGACCATGTCGCAGCCGAGCACGAGGTCGGCTTCGCCCGCGGCCACGCGCACCGCGTGGATGTCGTCGGGCGCGCGCGCGATGCGCACGTGCGTGGTCACCGCGCCGCCCTTCTGCGCGAGGCCGGTCTGGTCGAGCACGGTCGCGCCGCGGCCCTCGAGGTGGCCGGCCATGCCGAGCAGGGCGCCGATCGTGACGACGCCGGTACCGCCGACGCCGGTGATGAGGATGTTCCAGGGCTGCGCCAGGTCGGTCTTGAACGCGGGCGCGGGAAGATTCGCGAGCCGGTCCGCCGCGCTCGCTTTCTTGCCCTTGCGCGGCGCGCCGCCGTGCACGGTGACGAAGCTGGGGCAGAAGCCTTCGACGCAGGAATAGTCCTTGTTGCAGTTGGACTGGTCGATCTCGCGCTTGCGCCCGAACTCGGTGTCCTTGGGCAGCACGCTGACGCAGAACGATTTCTTGCCGCAGTCGCCGCAGCCCTCGCACACCAGCGTGTTGACGAACACGCGCTTCTGCGGATCGACCATCTTGCCGCGCTTGCGCCGGCGGCGTTTTTCCGTCGCGCAGGTCTGGTCGTAGATCAGGATCGAGGTGCCTTTCACCTCGCGCAGCTGCTTCTGCACGGCATCGAGCTCGCGGCGGTCGTGGAAGCTCACGCCGTCGGGGAAGATCGAGGGATCGTTCCACTTGCCGATGTCGTCGCTGACCAGGGCGATCGCCTGCACGCCCTCGGCGCGCATCTGCCGCGCGATCTGCGGCACGGTCAACGTGCCGTCCACCGGCTGGCCGCCGGTCATCGCCACCGCGTCGTTGTAGAGGATCTTGTAGGTGATGTTGACGCCGGCGGCGATCGCCTGGCGGATCGCCAGCGAGCCGCTGTGGAAGTAGGTGCCGTCGCCGAGGTTCTGGAACACGTGCGGCGTGTCGGTGAACGCGGCCTGCCCGGCCCAGGTCACGCCTTCGCCGCCCATGTGGGTGAAGGTGTCGGTGTCGCGGTTCATCCACGTCACCATGTAGTGGCAGCCGATGCCGGCCTGCGCGCGCGAACCCTCGGGCACCACGGTCGAGGTGTTGTGCGGGCAGCCCGAGCAGTAGTGCGGCACGCGCGGGAAGTTGGCGCGCGGCAGCGCGAGCTCGGCTTCCTTGGCGGTGAGGAAGGCGAGCTGCGCGGCGATGCGTTCGCTCTGGTGGAAGCGCGACAGGCGCGCGGCGATCACCCGCGCGATCCGCGCCGGGGTGAGTTCGTTGGTGCTCGGCAGGATCCACTCGCCGGCCTCGTCGTACTTGCCGACGATGGAAGGACGGTGGCCGTCGAAGTTGTAGAACTGCTCCTTCATCTGGCTTTCGATGAAGGCGTGCTTCTCCTCGACGACGACGATGTCCTCGAGCCCGCGCGCGAAATTCGCGATCCCGACCGGCTCCAGCGGCCAGGTCATGCCGACCTTGTACACGCGGATGCCGAGGTCGCGGCAGGCGGCCTCGTCCAGCCCGAGCACTTCCAGCGCCTGCAGCACGTCGAGGTAGCTCTTGCCGGTGGTGACGATGCCCAGCCGCGCGTTCGTCGAATCCAGCACGATCCGGTCGAGCTTGTTCGCCCGCGCGAACGCCTGCGCGGCCTTCACCGCGTAGCGGTGCAGGCGCATCTCCTGGTCCAGCGGCGGATCCGGCCAGCGGATGTTGAGCCCGCCCGGCGGCATCTCGAAATCGGCCGGCGTCGCGATTTCGATCGCGAACGGATCCACTTCCACCGACGCGGAGGATTCCACCGTCTCGGCGATCGTCTTGAAGCCGACCCAGCGCCCGGTGTAGCGGCTCATCGCCCAGCCGAGCACGCCCATGTCGAGGATGTCCTGCACGCCGGCCGGGTTCAGCACCGGCATCATCGCGCTGACGAATTCGTGTTCGCTGCCGTGCGGCAGGGTCGAGCTGCGGCAGGCGTGGTCGTCGGCCGCGAGCGCGAGCACGCCGCCGTGCTTCGAGGTGCCGGCCGCGTTCGCGTGCTTGAACACGTCGCCGCAGCGGTCCACGCCCGGGCCCTTGCCGTACCACATGCCGAACACGCCGTCGTGCTTCGCGCCCGGGAACAGGCCGGCCTGCTGCGTGCCCCAGACCATGGTCGCGCCGAGGTCCTCGTTCAAGCCGGGCTGGAAGCGCACCTTCGCCGCCTCGAGCTGCTTCTTCGCCCGCCACAGCTCCAGGTCGAAGCCGCCCAGCGGCGAACCGCGGTAGCCGCTGACGAAGCCGGCGGTGTCGAGCCCGGCGCGTTCGTCGCGCAGCTTCTGCATCATCGGCAGCCGCACCAGCGCCTGCACGCCGCTGAGGTAGATGCGCCCGGAGGTGCGCGCGTACTTGTCGGCGAGGGTGTAGTCGGGATCGACCACGCCGCGGGTCAGCGTGGCGTCGGCGGAGGCGGGCGAGGAAAGTTCGGCAGTGCTGGTCATGGGGGCGGCTCGATCAGCGGCGCCCGGCGCCGCGGCGCACGGACAAGGAACGAAAAGTCTACCGTGCGTCACGTTTCGCCGCGCCCGCGTCCGGAGCGGTCGTCCAATCGCGTTACAGCTTGCGATAGGCTGCGCTGCGGCCCCCGCACCATCCAGCCAGGAGCGGCATGACCCTCTCGACATTGCGGGTGTTGGTGGTGGAGGACCACGGCTTCCAGCGCCGGGTGGCGCTGCGCCTGCTCGCCGACTGCGGCATCACCGACGCGCTCGAGGCCGCCGACGGCGTCTCCGCGCTGGCGGTGCTCGAACGCCAGCCGCAGCCGCCGGACGTGGTCCTGGTCGACCTCGACATGCCCGGCATGGACGGCATCGAATTCATCGGCCACGTCGCCCAGCGCCGGCTCGCGCGCGCGGTGGCGCTGGTCAGCGCGCTCGACCCCGCCCTGCTCAACACCGTGCAGACCATGGCCCGCGCCTACGGCCTGTTCGTGCTCGGCAGCGTGGAAAAACCGCTGACCAGCGACAAGCTGCTGGCGGTGCTGGGCAAGTACGAGGAACACCAGGGCGAGGTCGGCGAGGACGAGATCGTCGAGATCAGCGCCGACGAGATCCGCGCCGCGCTCGCCGCCGGCGAGGTCCAGCCGTGGTTCCAGCCGCAGGTGGAATTCGGCAACGGCAAGGTGATCGGGGTCGAGGCGCTGGCGCGCTGGTGCCGCCGCGATGGCCGGGTGGTGCCGCCGCGGCATTTCGTGCCGGTGGCCGAACGCAGCGGACTGGCCGACGCGCTGACCGAAACCATGCTGGTCGAGGCCTGCCGCTGGAAGCGCCGCTGGGACCAGGCCGGGATGCGCCTGCGCCTGTCGGTGAACGTGTCGCCGGCGACGCTGCACGACCCGGCCGCGGCCGACCATTACCAGCGGCTGTTGCAGGAACTGGGCGTGGACCCGTCGGAAGTGGTGCTGGAGATCACCGAAAGCCTGGTGATGGCCGATGCCGCGCGCGGGCTCGGCGTGCTCGCGCGCCTGCGGCTGAAGGGCTTCGGCCTGTCCATCGACGATTTCGGCACCGGCTATTCCTCGCTCGCGCAGCTCTCGCAGGTGCCCTTCACCGAACTCAAGATCGACCAGGGCTTCGTCGCCGGCGTGCACGCGCAACCGCGCAAGCGCGCGGTGGTCGAGGCCAGCCTCGACCTCGCCCGCAAGCTGGGCCTGGAAACGGTCGCCGAGGGCGTGGAAACCACCGAGGACTGGCAGGTGCTCGCGGCGCTGGGCTGCGACGCGGCGCAGGGCTACCTGGTGTCGCCCGCGGTGCCGGGCGAGGAGCTCGTCGCCACCATCGGCCGCTGGCGGCGTCCCAACTGAGGGCGCGGGCGTGGCCAGGCCGGCGTTCGGGATCCGCCACCAGCTCTGGGCCCTGTTCGGGCTGTTCCTGCTGACCGGCGCCATCGTCCTCGCCATCGACGAGTTCGCGCAGCAGCGTTCGCGGGTGTCGCTGGAACAGATGAAGGACCAGTCGCTGCAGCGCATGCGGCTGTTGAACGCGGTCTCCGAGGGCTACGCCAACGGCGTGGTCGACACCACCTTCAAGACCCGCAACGACCTCATCGGCTGGCGCGAGGGCGTGGCCCGCGTGGAGGCCGCGCGTCGCGCGATCGAGAGCAACTGGAAGCGGCTGGAAAGCTTCCCGCGCACGCCGGAACAGCGCGCGCTGTTCGAGCAGGCCGGCGCCGCGCGCGTGCGCGCCGACGCCGCGGCCGTGCGCCTGCGCGCGATCCTGCAGCACGAGGACATCGGCGAACTCGGCCGCTTCGCCGACACCGAGCTGTACCCGGCGGTGGATCCGGTGACCACGAGGTTGCAGCAACTCTCCGACGCGGCGATGCACCAAGCCGAGGCCCTGGTGCAGGAGGACATCGCGCGCGGGCGCATGGCCAGCGCGCTGCGCATCGGCCTGTCGCTGCTGGCGCTGCTGGTCGCGGCGCTGAGCGGGCGCCGGATCCTGCGCAACGCCTATCGCGGCGTGGAAAGCCTTCGGCGACTGGCCGCGCGCATGCGCGAGCACGACTACGCCGCCGAACCGGGCTACCGCCCCAGCGGCGAACTCGGCGAGGTGCTGGCCGGTTTCCTCGCCATGCGCGACACCGTGCGCGAGACCGAAACCCGGCTCACCGAGCAACTGGCGAGCAACGAGCGCACGCGCCACGCCTTGCTGCTGCGCGAATCGCTGCAGCGTTCGCTGCTCGACGCCGCGCCGGTGGCGATCGTCGCGCTCGACAGCGAGGGGCGCTATTTCCTGTTCAACCAGGGCGCCGAACGGCTGTTCGGCTACAAGGCCCACGAATTCATCGGCCGCGACGCGCCGATGCCCGACCGGGTCGGCGACTTCGCGCCGCCGCTGATGGTGCCGGCCGGGTTCGCGGCGATGGCGGCGCTGCGCAAGGAACGCGGCGGCGCGCGGATGCCCGAGGACTGGCGCCTGCTGCGCGCGCTGGCCGAGCAGGGCATCGCGCCGGTGGAAGTGCCGATGCTGCATCGCGACGGCCGCGCGGTGCACGCGCTGCTGGCGCTGGCGTCGCTGCCGGACGCGCGCCGTGACGGCAACGGCCTGCTCGCGGTCGCCGCCGACCTGACCCGGGTCAAGCAGCTCGAGGACGAGCTGCGCGCCAGCGAAAGCCGCGCGCGCGAGGCGAACGAGGCCAAGAGCGCGTTCCTCGCGGCGATGAGCCACGAGATCCGCACGCCGATGATCGGCGTCACCGGCATGGTCGAGGTTCTCGCCCACACCCGGCTCGACGCCGAGCAGCGGCGTTCGCTCAACGTCATCCAGTCCTCGGCGCAGTCGCTGCTGCAGATCATCGGCGACATCCTCGACTTCTCGAAGATCGAAGCCGGGCGGCTCGAGCTTTCGCTGGTCGCCACCGACCTGGCCAAGGTCGCGCGCGGCGTGGCCGCCAACTTCAGCGGTTCGGCCTCGAGCAAGGGACTGGTGCTGGCCTGCAGCGTCGATCCGCGGCTGGGCGAGGCGTACTGGACCGATCCGCTGCGCCTGCGCCAGGTGCTCGGCAATTTCGTCTCCAACGCGATCAAGTTCACCGAACGCGGGCGGATCGATATCGCGATCGAACTGCAGCGCCGCGACGGCGACCGCGACCTGGTCTGCTTCCGCGTCAGCGACACCGGCATCGGCGTCAGCAAGGAGGCGCAGGCGCGGCTGTTCCAGCCGTTCATGCAGGCCGAGGGCGACACCACCCGGCGCTTCGGCGGCACCGGCCTGGGCCTGGCCATCTGCCGCCGCCTCGCCGAACTGATGAACGGCACGGTGACGATGGAATCCGAACCCGGACGCGGCACCACCCTGCGCCTGCTGGTGCCGCTGCAGCCGGCGCCGGCGGACGAGGTCGGGGACGAGGCCCTGGCCGCGCCCGCGCCCGCGGCGCTGGTGCCGCGGCGCCTGCCGAACGTGGCCGAGGCCGAGGCCGAACACAGCCTGATCCTGCTGGTCGACGACCATCCGACCAACCGCATGGTGATCGCGCGCCAGCTGGCGCTGGCCGGCTACGCCAGCGAGGCGGTCGAGGACGGCGCGCAGGGCCTCGCCGCCTGGCGCAGCGGGCGCTACGCGCTGGTGCTGTCGGACGTGCACATGCCGCACATGGACGGCTACCAGATGGCGCGCGCGATCCGCACGCTGGAAGCGAAGGAAGGCCGCGGCGGGCACACCCCGATCGTCGCGCTGACCGCGGCCACGCTGAAGGGCGAGGTGGAACGCTGCCTCGACGCGGGCATGGACGACTACCTCGCCAAGCCGGTCGCGATCCCCGTGCTCACCGCCACCCTGCAACGCTGGTTGCCGCACACCGCGACGGTCGCGCCCGCGCCGGCCGCGGACCTGCTGCCGCAGCTGCATCGCCCGCCGCCGTTCGACGAGAACGTGCTCGCGTCCCTGACCGGCGGCAACGACGCCGACCTGCGCGCGCTGCTCGACGACTACCTCGCCAGCACCCGCGAGGACCTCGCCGGGCTCGAGTCCGCGCGCGCCGCCGGCGACCTGCCCGCGCTCACCCGCCAGGCGCACAAGCTCAAGGGCGCGGCGCGCACGGTCGGCGCGCTGGAACTGGCCGAGGCCGGCGAACGGCTCGAGACCGCGGCCCGCGCCGGCGACTGGATCGCGGTGCTGCCGCTGGCCACCGACGTCGCCACGCCGCCCCGGTGTACCCTCGCCCGGAACCCAACGGAGATCGCGCGATGAAGACCGTGCTGGTGGCCAGTTCCAAGGGCGGCGTGGGCAAGACCACGATCGCGACCCAGCTCGCGGCGCAGTCCGCGCTGGCGGGCAGGCGCACGGTGCTGGTCGACGCCGACCCGCAGCATTCGGCGACCCGCTGGGCCGAACGCCGCGCCGGGCTGGCGAGCGCGGTGCTGCCGGTCGACGGCACCCGCAGGAACTGGGAGAAGCACCTGCCCGACGACGCGCAGAACGTGGTGATCGACGCCCCGGCCGGGGCGATGGCCGAGCACCTCGCGCCGTTCCTGGACATCGCCGACGCGGTGGTGGTGCCGGTGCAGCCTTCGGCGCTGGACCTGGAGGCGACGGTGCCGTTCCTCGAGGCGCTGTCGAGGCATCCGCGCGTGCATCGCGGCAAGTTGCCGGTGGCGCTGGTCGGCAATCGGTTGAAGCCGCATACCAATGCGTCGCGGCAGGCGATGGAGATGCTCGAGGGCTGGCCGTATCCGCTGGTGGCGCAGTTGCGCGACAGCCAGGCCTACGTGGTGCTCACCGGCCTCGGCCGCAGCCTGTTCGATTATCACTCGCAGCAGGTGCGCGACCACCAGGGCGACTGGCAGCCGCTGCTGAAGTGGTTGAAGCGGACTTGATGCGCCATGTGGTCGAATCGGGCGACCAAAACATTTGGGGAAACAGCATGATTGTTCAGCGAAAAGGGATATTCGCGTGTTTAATCGGCATGCCTTTGCTTGCTGGCTGCGCCACGGCGCCGGTGCAAATTCCGCCAGAGCTCCAATACTCGGCTCCCGTTGCCGAAAGTTCGCAACTCGCTCGCATTTCCGGTTCGCAGATGGATAGTGCGCTGCTCGATGACTTTACCGTCTACGTGGCCAGCATCGATGGAAAAAGGGTGATGGCCGAAAGAAAAGGCTGGAATACTCCAATCGCGATTCTTCCTGGACACCGAAAGGTCGAAGCGATTTTCCAGCGCGGTTCGTTCGGATCGAAAGCGGAATTTGAGCTGGATGCTTCAGCTGGCGCCGATTACCAAGTGAAGTTCACCAGCGATGTGAAGCCATTCGGCGGGAACTCGTACGTGGATTTCTGGATCGTGGATTCGGCTACGCAGAAAGCGGTAACGGGTGTGGAGCGAGGCACGGTTAGCATGGGCTATTCCCCTTCTGTTCCCATCTTCATTCCGGTACGTTGACCGCATCAAACAGGAATGGAAACCCCATGCGCCAACTGATCCTGCTCCGCCACGCCCACGCCGAATCCGCCGGAGCCGGGGAAGACGACGCCGGGCGTCCCTTGTCCGAGACCGGCCTCGCCGAGGCGAAGGCCGCCGGCAAATGGCTGCGCGAACACGGCGCGCATCCCGATCGCGTGCTGTGCTCGCCCACGACGCGCACGCGCCAGACCTGGGCCGCGGTCGATGCCGAACTGGGTAGCGGCGTCGCCGTGCAGTTCGAGCCCTCGATCTACGACGCCACGCCAGGCGCGCTGATCGCGCTGGCCGACGCCAACCGCGATGCGCCGCGGCTGCTGCTGGTCGGGCACAACCCGGGGCTGGAACAGCTGGTGGCGCTGCTGCACAGCGGCCAGTCCGGCGATTACCGCGGCATGCCGCCGGGCGCGGTCGCGGTGCTCGGGATGCCGGCCGACGCCGCGCTCGAGCCGGGCATCGCGCGGCTCGACGCGTTCTGGTGGCCGTGAGGGGTTGAACGTGGTGTGGCGCGCGGCCGCGATCGGCGCGTGGTTCGCGTTCGCGGCGCTGGCCGCGGGCGCGCAGGGGTTCGACCGCAACCGCAGCCGCATCGGCTTCGAGCTGCAGACGCGCTGGGGCCAGCGCCTGCAGGGCGTGTTCCCCGATTACGACGGCGAGGTCGAAATCCTCGCGGACGGGCGCCATCGCGTGCGCATGGACCTGCGCACGGCGAGCGTGGAGATCGTCGACCACCCCAACTACACCGGCTTCAGCCGCAGCGACGCGTTCTTCGACGCGGCGCGCTACCCGGACATCCGCTTCGTCTCCGATCCGTACCCGGTCGCGTTGCTGCGCAGCGGCGGTCCGCTGCACGGCGTGCTGGAAATGCACGGCGTGCGCCGGCGACAGTCGTTCGAGATCGCGCCGCCGCCGGCCGAGTGCGTGCGTCCCGCCTACGACTGCGACCTGGAAGTCGCCGGCAGCGTGCGCCGCAGCGACTACGGCCTCGATGCCTGGCAGATCGCGGTGCGCGACCGCGTGCGCTTCGTGCTGCGCGTGCGCCTGGTCGCGGAGGCCGGTTGATGGCGGCATGGCGTGCGTTGGCCGCGGCGCTGCTGGCGCTGTCGTTGTCCGCTTGCGTCGGGCTCAGCGCGACCCAGCGCGCGAAGGCCGAAACGGTGGTCGAGGCCGGCCGTTCGGACGCGGACACCTGCGCCGGGGCCGACACCTGCGCGCAGCCCTCGCCGCTGCATGCGCTGGCCGTGGACGCGTTCGCCGAGAGCGCCGGCGGCGCGCCGCGGCATCGCGCGCTGATCCTCGACGACGGCCGCGACGCGCTGCTCGCGCGGATCAACCTGATCCGCAGCGCGACCACCAGCATCGACCTGCAGACCTACATCTTCAGCGAGGACGACGCCGGCCGCCTGGTGCTGGACGAACTGCTGGCGGCGGCGCGGCGCGGCGTGCGCGTGCGCGTGCTGATCGACCAGCTCTCGGCGCTGGAACGGGTGGAAACCCTGGCCGCGCTGGCGGGCGCGCACCGCAATTTCGCATTGCGCATCTACAACCCGGTGCTGCAGCGCGCGCGCATCAACTACCCGATGTACCTGCTCGCGTCGGTGTGCTGCTGGCACGATCTCAACCACCGCATGCACAGCAAGCTGCTGCTGGTCGACGGCGCGATCGGCATCACCGGCGGGCGCAACTACCAGGACGACTACTACGACTGGGACGCGGACTACAACTTCCGCGACCGCGATTTGCTGGTCGCCGGTCCGGTGGCGCGCGAGATGGCGGCGAACTTCGATGCGTTCTGGGATTCGAAGCGCAGCGTGCCGGTGCAACAGCTCGCCGACGTCGGCGGCCTGCTGCTGGCGCGCGGCATTCCGCCGGTGCCGCACCCGGGCTTCGCCGCGCCAGACCGCGCCGCGCAGTTGTCCGACGACGCCGGCAACCCGGACCTGGCCGCGCGCCTGGCCGGGCACGCGCTGGACGTGGGCACGGTGCGCCTGCTCGCGGACCTGCCGGAAAAGAGCCGTGGCGACGCCCAGTCGGCCGCGACCGGCGGCCTGCGCGAACTGGTCGAGCAGGCGCAGCGCGAGGTGCTGCTGCAGACGCCCTACCTGGTGCTGTCCGATCCGGCGCAGCAGATGTTCCGCGACCTGCATGCGCGCGCGCAGCCGCCGCGGGTGGTGGTGTCGACCAACAGCCTCGCCTCCACCGATTCCTTCATCACCTACGCCTTGTCCTACAAGTACAAGCGCCGCTACCTGCGCGACTTCGGCTTCGAGATCCACGAGGTCAAGCCGTTTCCCGCCACCGTGCCGGCCTCGCTGCTCGGCGCGGCGGACGCGGCGGAAGCGACCGCCGGCGACGGCTCGGACGAGGACGAAGGCAGCGGCCGGCGCCCGACGCCGCTGACGCGCGAGTATTCCGCGTTGCGCTACGCCGGCGTGGGCGTGAACACGCGCCTGCCGCTGACCCGCGAGGGCCCGCGCCGCGGCCTGCACGCGAAATCGATGGTGATCGACGAACGCATCGGCGTGGTCGGCACCCACAACTTCGATCCGCGCGGCGACGACTACAACACCGAAAGCGCGCTGGTGATCGAGGACGCGGCGTTCGCGCGCGCGCTGGAGGCGAGCATCGACGGCGACATGGCGCCGGGCAACGCCTGGACCATCGGCCGGCGCGACAGCTCGCCGATCCTGCCCGGGGTCGAGTACACGCTGGCCAAGCTGTCCGAGCGCATGCCGCTGTTCGACCTGTGGCCGGTGCGCTACGCCACCAGCTACGACTTCGCGCCCGGGCCGCAGTGCCCGGCGCCGTTACCGCCGACCGACGCGCGTTTCCGCCAGTGCTATCGCCCGGTCGGCGATTTCCCCGAGGTCGACATCGGCTTCAAGAGCATCCTGACGCGGATCTTCACCGCGTTCGGCGCCGGGCTCGCGCCGATCCTGTGACCGTTCCCCCGCGCGCGGCGGATGCGCGCGGGGAGGGATCGGCGTAGCCCGTTCGTCCTGTGTCGTTGGTGCGATGACTTTGCGCACGCGCGTTCGCGCGCGTCGCGCGCAAGGCTGTGCATGCGCGCCTCCCCCGCGGCGCGTTGCAGGAGTCCACGATGTTCCCTTCCCCCGGCAATTCCCCTCCGTCGCCTCGCCGCGCGGCGGACACGCGAGGGCGCGAACGCCCGCGCCCCGTGCCGCAACCGGTCCGCCACCAGCACCGCGAGCGCGATTTCGGCATCGGCTACGGCAACAGCAGCGGCTATGGCTGCGAAGAGCACTACGCGCGGCCGTGGGGGCCGGATCGTTTCCGCTGCGTTTGAACCGGCGGGCGGCCTGCACGGTTTCCCCCGAGCCGTGCTGGCCGCCCGGTCCGGCATCGGCTAAGGTCGGCCGATGCGCAATGCCTCCCCGTTCCGCCGCACGATCGCGCTCGATGCCCTGAACGCGCTCTCGCGCGGCACCGCGATGGAGCCGCTCGGGATCGCGTTCACCGAGATCGGCCCCGACTACCTGCGCGGCACCATGCCGGTGGACGCGCGCACCCGCCAGCCCTACGGCCTGCTCCACGGCGGCGCCTCGGCGCTGCTGGCCGAAACCCTCGGCAGCACCGCCGGCGGCTTGTGCGTGGAGGAAGGCCAGGGCGTGGTCGGCATCGAAATCAACGCCAACCACCTCGCCGGGGTGCGCCAGGGCCTGGTCACCGGCACCGCGCGGCCCCTGCACGTGGGCCGCAGCACCCAGGTCTGGGAAATCCGGATCGAGGACGACCGCGGGCGCCTGGCCTGCATTTCGCGGCTGACGCTGGCGGTGATCCCGCTGCCGGGTTGAGCCGGCATGGCCGCGAACGCGGCCGCGATGCGTGTTCCCAAGGTACCTGCCCGGATTGACCATCCGCGGGCGCCGGCCTAGTCTGCGCGTCTCGCCTCCACCGCCGGAACGCCCATGTCGCTCACGCTCAATTTCGAACTCAACGACCGCGACCTCGAGCATTTCCACAACGCGATGGAGGCCTCGAAGAAGGCGGCCGAGGGCAAGACCGACGCCGAGATCATCGAGAACGCGGGCCGCCTGCTGGCCGATGCGCAGAAGGTGCGCATCCCCGATTTCATCCTGAGCCGGCTGCTGCGCCTGGACGACATGATCGCGATGCTGCGCGACGAGGCCTGGGCGCTGGACCAGGCCGACCGCGACCGGGTGCTGTCGGCGCTGGTCTACTTCAACAACCCCAACGACGTGATCGCCGATTCGGTGCCGGTGCTCGGCTACCTCGACGACGCGGTGATGATCGAGATGTGCGTGCGCGACCTGCAGCACGAACTCGACGCCTACGACGATTTCTGCGACTTCCGCCAGCGCCAGGCCGAACGCCTCGGCCTCGACCCGGCCAAGGTCGGCCGCGCCGACTGGCTGGGTGGCCGCCGCGAGGAGCTGGTCGATCGCATGCACCAGCGCCGCGAGCGCGATTTCGGCGTCGGCTACGGCAGCAGCAGCGGCTATTCCTCCGGCAAGACCTATGTGCGGGCCTGGCGTCCGGGCATGTTCAGCTTCCGCTGAGGCCCGCGTCCCGGTGTGGCCAGCGGCCGGCGAGGCGTGAGCGCACCCGCCGCCGGGCGCGATCCCTGGCGCCCCTTGCGTTACGCGCTGCGCCTGCCGTGGCTGCTGCTGCACGTGCTGGTGTTGCTGCCGCTGGTGCTGCTGCTGATTTCGCTGCCCACGCGGCGCTTGCGCCTGCCCTCGGGCGAACCGCTCGAATACCGGTTGATCCGCCGCTGGCAGGGCGGCCTGATGCGCGTGTTCGGGTTCCGCATGCGCATGCGCGGCACGCCGCTGCCGGGCGCGACCGTGTTCGTCGCCAACCACGTCAGCTGGATCGACATCGTCGCCCTGCACAGCCAGCGCATGATGGGTTTTGTCGCCAAGCGCGAGATCGAAGGCTGGCCGGTGGTCGGCTGGCTCGCCGGCCGCGGCGAGACCATCTACCACCAGCGCGGCGACCAGGCTTCGCTCGGCGGGGTGCTGCACGAGATGCTGGCGCGGCTGCGCGCCGGGCGTTCGGTCGGCGTGTTCCCCGAGGGCCGCACCCGCGACGGCCGCGAGGTCGGGCCGTTCCATGCGCGCATCTTCCTCGCCGCGGTCGAGGCCGGGGTGCCGGTGCAGCCGGTGGCGTTGCGCTACGGCGCGCACGGCCAGGCGCAGTCCGAAGTCGCGTTCGCGCCGGGCGAAAGCTTCCTCGGCAACTTCCTGCGCATCCTCGGCGACCCCGCGCGCGAGGCCGAGGCGTGCTTCCTCGAACCGATCGAGCCGGGCGCGGTCGACGGCCGCCGGCGCATCGCCGAGGAGGCGCGCGAACGCATCGTCGCGGCGATGCGCGGACCTTGACGCTTTGCTCCAGAACGCGGGCGTAGGCTCGCCCGGGTGATGATCGAAACCGCTTCGCCCTACCGCCCGCCGTGGTGGCTGCGCAGCCCGCACGTGCAATCGCTGCTCGGCAGCAGCCCGATGCGGGTGCGGCGCGGCGCGCGCATGCTCGCGGCGCTGGGCACGCGGGCCGAGGCGGTGGTGCTCGACGCCGGCGAAGGCGTGCGCCTGCAGGGCGTGTTCAACCCGCCGCCCGCGGGCGAACCGCGCGGGCTGGCGTTGCTGCTGCACGGCTGGGAAGGCAGCAGCGAATCGAGCTACATGCGCCTGACCGCGGCGCGGCTGCTGGCGGCGGGGTTCGCCACGTTCCGGCTGAATTTCCGCGACCACGGCGGCACCCACCACCTCAACCCCGGCCTGTTCCATTCCAACCGCATCGACGAGGTGGTGCGCGCGGCGGTGGCGGTGGCGGAGCGCTATCCGATCCGCCCGCTGGTCGCGGCCGGCTATTCGCTCGGCGGCAACTTCGCGCTGCGCCTGGCCCTGCGCGCGCCCGCGGCGGGCCTGCCGCTGGCGCGGGTCGCGGCGGTGTGCCCGCTGGTCGATCCGGCGGCGACGATGGACGCGATGGAACGCGGCATGCCGCAGTACCTGCGCTATTTCGAGCACAAGTGGCGGCGTTCGCTGCAGCGCAAGCGCGAGCTGTTCCCGGAGGAGCACGACTTCGACGACGCCACGCTGCGCCTGCGCATGCGCGACCTGACCGCGTGGCTGGTGGAGCGGCACACCGATTTCGCCGACCTCGGCGCCTACTTCGACGGGTATTCGATCGCCGGCGACCGCCTCGCCGCGCTGCAGGTGCCGGCCGACATCCTGATGGCGGCGGACGACCCGGTGATCCCGCTGCGCGATTTCCGCGAACTGCGCCCGGGCGGCGATGCGCGGCTCGAGCTGGCCGGCCACGGCGGGCATTGCGGTTTCCTCGAGAACCGGCGGTTCGACGGTTACGCCGAGCGCTGGGTGGCGCGGCGGCTGGCGGCGTAGGGTGGCCGCGGGGCGGGCGCTACACTAGCGGGCTCCCCGCCGTACGCCGTCCCCATGCACGACAAAATCCTCGATCTCCTCCGCCGCGGCGAAACCGACGCGGCCCTGCAGCAAGCCCGGGTGGCCGCTTCCGCGACGCCGGAGGACGCCGCCGCCCAGCGCCAGCTGGCGATCGTGCTGCAGCAGGCCGGCGACTACGCCTCCGCGCGCGCGGCGATCGGGCGCGCGATCGAGCTGGCGCCGGACGATCCCGAGGCCCATTTCGACCTGGCCGCCCTGCTGTTTTCCGAACGCGAACACGACGCGGCGCAGGCCGCGCTCGGCCGCAGCATCGCGCTGGATCCGAACCAGTTCGAGGCCTACCTGATCCAGGCCCAGCTCGCGCTGGGCCGCGGCGACCTCGACGAGGCCGAGCGCCAGCGCAAGCTCGCCGCGCGCGTCGACGACGCGCATCCGCAGCTCGCCGCGATCGACGGGATGCTGGCGCTGCGCCGGGGCGACGGCCAGCTCGCGCAGCAGATCCTCGCGACCGCGGTGCAACGGGCGCCGGACGAGCCGCAGTTGCTGTACGCGCTCGGGTTCGCGTACATGCAGCTCGGACACCTGGCCTTCGCCGAACAGGCGTTCCGCAAGGTCGTCGAGCGCGTGCCGGCGGCAACCAACCTGCACGCGTTGATCGCCGACCTCTTGCGCCAGCAGGGGCGGCCGGCCGATGCGGTCGAAGCGATGGCGCCGCTGCTCGCCGATCCGGCGAAAGCCACGCCGGGACTGGCGCGCCTTGCCGGCGAACTCGAACTCGAGGCCAATCACCCCGAGGCCGCGCTCGCGCACCTGCGGCAGGCGCTCGCCGCACGGCCGGACGATCCGCAAGTGCTGCGCGCCGCGCTGGAAGCCTGGCGCCGGCTGGGCGATGCGGGCGATGCGCGCGCATCGCTGGATGCGGCGTTGGCCACCACGCGCGACAGCGCCGATCTGTGGCGCGCGCGCCTGGCGGTGGAAACGCCCGGCAGCGCCGGCGCGACCGAGGCGATCGAACGCTGGCTCGCGGCCGTGCCCGGCTCGATCGAAGCGCACGAAATGCGCATGGCCGACCAGATCCTTCGCGGCGACGCGGCGGCGGCGACGGCGACGGCGACGAAGATCGTGGAACTCGAACCGGGACGCTATTCGGCCGAGTTGCGCCTGTTCCAGGACCTGATCGAGCGCGATCCGGCCGCCGCGGTCGCGCGTTGCGAAAGCCTGCTGCCGCAAGCGCAGGATCCCTCGTCGCGCGCGCGCATCGAAGCCTGGCTCGCGCTCGCGCACGATCGCGCCGGCCAGCCGGCGCAGGCGGCGCAGCTGTGGCAATCCCTGCATGCGGCGCAGGCCGCGCAGCGGGTCGAGCCGTGGATTCCGAGCGTCGCGCGCGCAAGTTGGCCCGCGATGGGCGTCGTCGATGGCGAAGCGCCACGCGCCGCGCTGCTCTGGGGCGCGCCCGGTTCCGGGGTCGAACGCATCGCCGGGTTGTTGTCGGGAATGCTGCCTGCGCTGCGTTCCGATCGCTTCGGCCCGCGGCCGCCACGCGACCCGCTGCAGCGATTCACCGCGATCGGCGAATTGCAGCTTGGAACGCTGGCGCCGGAAGAGGTGGTGTCGCGCTGGCGCGAAGCGCTCGCCGCGCGCCAGCTTCCCGACGGGCAGATCATCGATTGGTTGCCGTACTGGGACAACATCCTGCTGCTCGCGTTGCGGCCGCACCTGCCGGACGCGTCCTTGCTCGTCGTCCTGCGCGATCCGCGCGACATGCTGCTGGACTGGCTCGCTTTCGGCGCGCCGCTGCCGCTCGCGTTGACCTCGGCGACCGAAGCGGCGCGCTGGTTGTCTTGCGTGCTCGCGCAGGTCGCGGACTTGCACGATGCCGACCTGTACCCGCATCGCCTGTTGCGGGTCGACGACAGCCTGGACGATGGCGTGGCGCTCGCGCGGCAACTCGGCGAGGCGCTTGCGGCGAACCTGCCGGTGCCGCCGCGCGAACTGGGTCCGGCGCGATTCGCCGCCGGCCACTGGCGCGATTACCGCGACGCGCTGGGCGAGGCCTTCGCGTTGCTGGCCCCGGTCGCGGTGCGCCTGGGCTACCCTGCGGATTGAGTTCCCGGTTCCGCGCGGAGGACGCCATGCACGTGCGCAGCGACAATTTCGAACACCGCGGGTCGATCCCGGCGGAATTCGCGCTGGGCGCGCCGGGCGGCTTCGGCGGCAACCGCAATCCGCACCTGGCCTGGGGCGAGGTGCCGGCGGGAACGCGTTCGTTCGCGCTGCTGTGCATCGACACCGACGCGCCCACCGACGGCGCATTGGTGGCCGACGCGTCGACGCCGATCCCGGTCGACCACCCGCGCGGCGACTTCGTGCACTGGGTCGTCGCGGATCTTCCCGCGGACGCGCGCGAAATCGCGGCGGGAAGTTGCAGCGACGGCGTCACCAGGCGCGGCAAACCCGCTGGCAGCGATGCGGGCGGCGCGCGCGGGCTCAACGACTACACCGGCTGGTTCGCCGGCGATGCGGAGATGGGCGGCGAATACTTCGGCTACGACGGCCCGTATCCGCCGCCGCACGATTTGCGCACGCACCGCTATTTCTTCCGCGTGTTCGCGCTGGATGTCGCGAAACTCGACCTTCCGCAGAAGTTCGTCGCAGCCGACGTGCTGCGTGCGATGCAGGGTTCGGCTACGACGGCCCGTATCCGCCGCCGCACGATTTGCGCACGCACCGCTATTTCTTCCGCGTGTTCGCGCTGGATGTCGCGAAACTCGACCTTCCGCAGAAGTTCGTCGCAGCCGACGTGCTGCGTGCGATGCAGGGCCGCGTGCTCGGCGAAGCCTCGATGTACGGGACGTATTCGTTGAATCCATCCGCCGGATGATTCATGCCGGCGGCAGGATAGAAGCGAATGTTGCACGACGCAGGGCGCGGAACGGCAAACCGGGATTGGGGTCCGCGTTGCACAGGCAGGCAATGGTCAGCCGGCTCGGCACATGGGTGGCGAGATAGGCGGAAAATCCGTCGATGAAACCGTTGTGCTGCACGATCAGGCTGCCATCGCGGGTAGCGCGATCCAGCAGCAGGCCGAAGCCGTATTCGGTCTGGCCCATCATCGCGTCTTCCTTGCGTGCACGCTGCGCACTGGCCATGCGTCCGTCCCGCAGCCGAGCCGGCGCGAGCATCGCCTGCAAACTGGAACCGTTGACGACGCGCCCGTCGAATAGCTCCGCGTGCCAACGGCACAAGTCGTCCGCGGTGCTGCGCATCGCGCCCGCCCCGCCGGCCTGAACGATGTCGATGCAGGGTGCGTTCTGCAGCACGGGCGGATCGCCATCGCCGAAGGCATAGCCGGCAACACGCCCGGGTACGATGTCGGCGGCATTGTCGAATGCCGTGTGCGAAAGCGCGAGCCGGGAAAACAGTCGGGTGTCGGCCGCTTCGGCGAGCGTTTGCCCGGTGACCTGTTCGATGATTGCGCCGAGCACATGGTAGTTGGCGTTGCTGTATTGCCATGCCGTGCCG
This sequence comes from Thermomonas sp., assembly GCA_044226035.1. Taxonomy (GTDB): domain Bacteria; phylum Pseudomonadota; class Gammaproteobacteria; order Xanthomonadales; family Xanthomonadaceae; genus Pseudoluteimonas. Next base: position 28,631 of record JBGAHT010000038.1, read on the forward strand.
GGAGGGAAATCGAACAAGTTGTTCTGTGCCGCGATCGCTTCGGCCACGCGCGATTGGGTGACTTCGCCGCTCAGCGGTGCGGCCTGTTCGTCGGCATGCAGGCCGGCGGTGTGATGGATCAGTTCAGCCACGCTGAACACCGGTTGCTTGCGCAGGAATGGAAGGTAACGGGAGGCCGGTGCGTCGAGTTCGAGCATTCCCTGCTCGGCTAGCAATGCGACCAGTGCAGCGGTGAACTGTTTGGTCAGCGAGCCGATGCGGAACACGCTGCCGATGGTCGTGCCAGTGCCGGTCTCCAGATTGGCCCGACCGCGCGCGAACGACGACAGC
>JBGAHT010000039.1:0-28550 GCA_044226035.1 Thermomonas sp.
GCTGCTGCACGCGCAACGGCTGGCGCTGGCGCATCCGCTGACCGGCGAGCGCATCGACGTGCGCGCGCCGCCGGATGCGGAGTTCGCGAAGGCGCTGGCCTTGTTCGACACGGATTTTCCTTCTCCCCGCGTGCGGGGAGAAGGTGCCGAAGGCGGATGAGGGGCCGCGATCGTTACTGCTTCGAGCGCTTCGACTTCGACGCCGCGACTTCCTCGTCGACCATCGCCTTGATCTCGACCATTACGTCGCGCGCGACCGGCTGGATTTCCTGCATGATGATCGCCAGCACCTGCGGCGACTTCTTCAGGATCGAGGCGCCTTCCGGGGTGGAATAGAACGCGATCATCGCGTCGACTTCCTGCTTGTCGTACGCCTGGGCGTAGACCTTGCGCATCACCGGTTCCAGCACCGTCCACGACATGTGCTTGATCGTGATGGCGTTGGTTTTCGCGATCAGGTCGCGCATGCGTGTGCGCTCCGCGTCGGACACGTCCTTGCCGAATGCGTCTTCCACCATCGCCTGCTGCGAGGTCGCCATCTGCTGCATGAGCTTGTCCATCATCGATTTCGCATCCATCACCTGCAGCAGGCGGTCGATGTCGGCATCGGAGGCCCGCATCGAGTCGGAGACGGGCGCGGGAGCAGGCGCGGGCGCGGGCGCAGGGGCCGGATCCGCGGCGAACGCCGGCGCGCAGCCGAGGCAAAGGGCGAGGGCAAGGACGGCGATGCGGCGCATGGCGGGCTCCGGATGGACGGCGCATCCTCGCAACCCGCTTCCGGGCGCGCAACCGGCTGCCGCTAGAATCGCCGCATGCTGCAGATCGGACGCATCGCCATCGCCGACGAGGAACTGGTCGAACGCTTCGTGCGCGCGTCCGGGCCGGGCGGGCAGAACGTCAACAAGGTCGCGACCGCGGTCGAATTGCGCTTCGACATCGCGAACTCGCCGTCGCTGCCAGAGCCTGTGCGCGAACGCCTGCTGGCCAAGCGCGACCGCCGCGTCACCGCGGACGGCGTGCTGGTGATCGCCGCGCAGCGCTTCCGCACCCAGGAGCGCAACCGCGAGGACGCGCGCGAACGCCTGGCGCACTTCGTCGAAGCCGGCCTGCACGCGCCCAAGCCGCGGCTGGCGACCCGGCCGAGCCGCGCCTCGAAGGAGCGCCGGCTCGAAGCCAAGCGCGGACGCAGTACGATCAAGCAGGGACGCGCGCGGCGCGACTGGGACTGACGGGGACGCGATGGGGACCGATGCAGGCGGCGGGGACGTGGTGCTGGCGTTGCCGCCGAGCGCGCCGCGGATGCCGCGCAACCGCTTCGCCGGGTGGCTGGGACGCGCGATCCTGCGCGCCGGCGGCTGGCGCATGGTCGGCGCGCTGCCGGACATCCCCAAGGCGGTGCTGATCGCCGCGCCGCATTCCTCCAACTGGGACGGCCTGTGGGGCTTCGCCGCCAAGCTCGGCATCGGCGTGAAGCTGTCCATCCTCGGCAAGGACAGCCTGCTGCGGATCCCGGTGCTGGGCGCGCTGCTGCGCTGGCAGGGCGTGATCCCGGTCGATCGCAGCGCGCCGCACGGCGTGGTGGACCAGGCCGCCGAGGCGATCCGCGGCGCGGACCGCATGTGGTACGCGATCGCGCCGGAAGGCACGCGCAAATGGGTGGATCGCTGGAAACCCGGCTTCTGGCACATCGCGCGCAAGGCCGGGGTGCCGGTGATCCCGGCGTATTTCGACTACGCGAGCAAGGTCATCGGCATCGGCCCGCCGTTCGAACCGGGCGCGGACATGCATGCCGACATCGCGCGCATCCAGCGCTGGTACAAGCCCTACCGCGGGCGCAACCACGACGTGGTGCAACCGCCGGACGAATAGCGAACCCGGCGATCAGCGTTCCGACGGACCGCTGGCGTAGGCGTCGCGCGGCGCCGACAGCTCGGGCTGGATCAGTTCCACGAACGCGCGCGCCTGCGCGCTGAGGAACTTGCCCTTGCGCATCACCACGCCGTAACTGCGCGGCGGGAACCAGCGCGCCAGCGAACGCGCGGCCAGGCGCTGGCGGTCGGCGTCGGTCAGACAGATCGCGGTGACGATGCTGATGCCCAGCCCCATCGCCACGTATTGCTTGATCACTTCCCAGCCGCCGACTTCCAGCGCCACCGTGTAGGGCACGCGGTTCTGCTGGAACACCAGGTCGACGAGGCGATAGGTGGTCAGGCGCTTGGGCGGCAGGATCAGGCCGTAGGGCGTGAGGTCGGCGAGTTCGAGTTCGCGCTTGTGCGCCAGCGGGTGGTCCGGCGGGGTGATCAGCATCGGCTCGAAGCGGTACACCGGCGTGTAGCTGAGGTCGGCCGGGACATCCAGCATGGAGCCGACCGCGAGGTCGACCGCGTCGCTGCGCAACAGGTCCAGGCCGCCGGCGCCGGTGACGTTGTGCAGGGTCAGGCGCACGTCGGCGTGGCGTGTGCGGAAGGCTTCGACGATGCCCGGCAGCAGGTAGAGGATGGTCGAGCTGCCGGCGGCGACATCCAGCTCGCCCGCATCCAGCCCGCGCAGCTGTTCGCGGAAGTTCGCCGTCAGCCCGTCCAGGCCTTCGACCAGCGGTCGCGCCATCTCGTACAGCAATTGCCCCTCGCGGGTCGGGGCCAGCCGCCGGCCGCTGCGTTCGAACAGGCGCGCGCCCATTTCGCGTTCCAGCGCCTGCAGCTGCAGGGTCACCGCGGGCTGGCTGAGGTACAGCGCCTCGGCCGCGCGCGAGACCGAACCCAGTCGCGCCACCTGGCAGAAGGCGCGCAGGGGCTTCAGGCGCGAACCCTTGTAGGCGAATCGCAGGGCGGGAGGCGTGGGTTCGGCCATTCCACGGAATCAGCTATTTGGTATTCAAATACTAATCATTGATAAATCTGTTTTGTCAAATACCACACGCTACCGCATGGTCTGGCTCCACGCTGGGAAACGGAGTCGTCGATGTCGGCAGTGCTGCAGCAAGCCCCGGGGCGGGACTCCGGGGATGGAATCGAAATCGCCGGCCGCGCCCGCGGGCAGGACGCCCTGCTGACGCCGGCCGCGCGCGCCTTCCTCGCCGACCTGCACCGCCGCTTCGAGGGCGAACGTCGCGCGCTGCTCGCGACCCGCGCGGACCGCCAGGCCCGGTTCGATGCCGGCGCGCTGCCGGACTTCCGCACCGATACCGCGCATATCCGCTCCGGCGACTGGCGCGTGGCGCCGATCCCGGCCGCGCTGGCCGACCGCCGGGTCGAGATCACCGGGCCGGTCGATCCGAAGATGGTGATCAACGCGCTCAACTCCGGCGCGAACTGCTACATGGCCGATTTCGAGGATTCGACCTCGCCGACCTGGACCAACCTGGTCGAGGGCCAGCGCGCGCTGCGCGAGGCGGTGGTCGGCACGCTCGATTTCGTCAACGCGTCGGGCAAGCGCTACGCGCTGAAGCCGGAAGCCGAACGCGCGGTGCTGATCGTGCGCCCGCGCGGCTGGCACCTGGACGAGAAGCACGTGCTGGTCGACGGTGAACGCATGCCGGCGTCGCTGTTCGACCTCGGCCTGTTCTGCTTCCACAACGCCGCCACGCTCGCGGCGAAGGACCGCGGCCCGTACTTCTACCTGCCCAAGCTGCAGGCGATGGAAGAGGCCGCGCTGTGGGACGCGGTGTTCGCGCACATCGAACGCGAACTGCGCCTGCCGCGCGGGCAGATGAAGGCGACGGTGCTGATCGAGACGCTGCCGGCCGCGTTCGAAATGGACGAGATCCTGCACGCGCTGCGCGATCGCGTCGTCGGCCTCAACTGCGGGCGCTGGGACTACATCTTCTCCTGCATCAAGACCCTGCGCGCGCACCGCGGCCGGGTGCTGCCCGAACGCGGCCAGGTGACGATGGCGCAGCCGTTCCTGAAGGCGTATTCGGAGCTGCTGATCCACACCTGCCACCGCCGCGGCGCGCACGCGATGGGCGGCATGGCCGCGCAGGTCCCGATCAGCGGCGACGCCGAGGCCAACGACGCCGCGATGGCGAAAGTGCGCGCGGACAAGCAGCGCGAGGTCGCCGCCGGCCACGACGGCACCTGGGTCGCGCACCCGGCGTTGATCCCGATCGCGCGCGCAGCGTTCGATGCGCGCATGCCCGGCGCGAACCAGCACGAAAACCTGCGCGCGGACGTGGCGGCGTCGCGCGACGACCTGCTGCGCATGCCGCTCGGCACGATCACGCGCAAGGGCTTCGAGAACAACGTCGAGGTCTGCGTGCGCTACCTCGCCGCGTGGCTGGACGGCAACGGCTGCGTGCCGATCCACCACCTGATGGAGGACGCGGCGACCGCGGAGATCGCGCGCGCGCAGCTGTGGCAATGGCTGCACCACGAGGGCCTGCACCTCGACGACAGCACGCCGCTCGACTTCGCCCTGTTCGAGCGCGCGCTGCTGAACCTGCCCTCGCGCCTGGCCGGCGAAGCGCTGCCCGGCGCCGCGCGCGTGCGCGAGGCCATCGGCGTGCTCGACCGCCTGACCCATGCCGACACGCTTGCCGAGTTCCTCACGCTTCCCGCCTACGAACGCATCGATTGATTTTTTCTCCCTCCCTTTCGCCGCAGAGCCTGCCCCCGCGCAGGCGGGGGCGAAGGGGAGGAGCAACAAGCAACCATCCCTTCCACAGGACAACGCCATGAAGCCCACGCTCCCCACCGCCGAACAGCTCCGCCTCGACTGGACCAACAACCCGCGCTGGGCCGGCGTCGCCCGCAACTACACCGCCGAGGACGTGGTCCGCCTGCGCGGCACCGTGCACGTCGAGCATTCGCTGGCCAGGCTCGGCGCGGAGAAGTTGTGGAAGTCGCTGCACCACGAGGATTTCGTCAACGCGCTCGGTGCGCTCACCGGCAACCAGGCGATGCAGCAGGTCAAGGCCGGGTTGAAGGCGATCTACCTCAGCGGCTGGCAGGTCGCCGCCGACGCCAACCTCGCCGGCGAGATGTATCCCGACCAGTCGCTGTACCCGGCGAACTCGGTGCCGCAGGTGGTCAAGCGCATCAACAACACGCTGCTGCGCGCGGACCAGCTCCACCACGCGGAAGGCGACGATTCCATCGACTTCCTGCAGCCGATCGTCGCCGACGCGGAGGCGGGCTTCGGCGGCGTGCTCAATGCGTTCGAGCTGATGAAGGCGATGATCGAGGCCGGCGCCGCCGGCGTGCACTTCGAGGACCAGCTCGCCAGCGTCAAGAAGTGCGGGCATATGGGCGGCAAGGTGCTGGTGCCCACGCGCGAGGCGGTGGAGAAGCTCAATGCCGCGCGCCTGGCCACCGACGTGATGGGCGTGCCGACGCTGGTGGTCGCGCGCACCGACGCCGAAGCCGCGGACCTGCTCACCTCCGACGTCGACGACAACGACCGGCCGTTCTGCACCGGCGAGCGCACGGTCGAGGGCTTCTACAAGACCCGCAAGGGCCTCGACCAGGCGGTGTCGCGCGGCCTCGCCTACGCGCCCTACGCCGACCTGGTGTGGTGCGAGACCGGCAAGCCGGACCTGGCGTTCGCGCGCAAGTTCGCCGAGGCGATCCACGCGAAGTTCCCCGGCAAGCTGCTGGCCTACAACTGCTCGCCCTCGTTCAACTGGAAGCAGCACCTGGACGACGCGACCATCGCCAGGTTCCAGAAGGAACTCGCGGCGATGGGCTACCGGTTCCAGTTCATCACCCTCGCCGGCTTCCACGCGCTGAACCACTCGATGTTCCACCTCGCCCACGGCTATGCGCGCCGGCAGATGAGCGCCTTCGTCGAATTGCAGGAGGCCGAGTTCGCCGCGGCCGAGCGCGGCTTCACCGCGGTCCGGCACCAGCGCGAGGTCGGCACCGGCTACTTCGACAGCGTGACCCAGGCCATCCAGGGCGGGCAGTCCTCGACCGTGGCCCTCAAGGGTTCGACCGAGGAAGAGCAGTTCCACGGCGAGCGCGCCGCGGCCTGAGCCGGCGACTCCTGCCACCTGCCGCCGGCCCGCGCAAGGGCCGGTGGTATGCTCGCCGGGAGGGGCAGGTGCAGGCTGGCGTATGGACGAAGGCCGGAACAATGCGATCGCGATGGAACCGATCCTGCGCAGGCAGGAGGGCGTGACCGTGGACGCGGCGCTGAGCCCGTCCGAACTGGCGCTGTTCGACGTGGTCGGCCGGCGCCGCGGCTTCGATGCCGGCGAACGCCTGTTCGCGCGCGGCGACAAGGGCCGCACCATGTTCGTGATCCTCGCCGGCCGGGTCGAGCTCGACTTCGGCGGCGACCTCGCGCGCAAGACCCTCGGCCCCGGCGAATTCTTCGGCGAACTCGGCCTGCTGATCGGCGACCACGTGCGCAGCGCCGGCGCGCGCGTGCTGGCGGACACCGAGATGGTCGAACTCGGCGCCGACGAACTCGAAAGCCTGCTCGACCGCGACCCGCGCATGGTCGCGCAGTTCCTGCACCGCGCCATCACCCGCATCGTGCGCAACGAGCAGGTGCTCACGCACCGCCTGCGCCGCCACAACCACGAACTGCAGGACGCGCTCGACCGCCTGCGCGCCGCCACCCAGGCGCTGACCCGCAGCGAGGAACTGGTGCGCCGCGACGACCTGACCGGGCTCGGCAACCGCCGCGCCTGCCAGGAGCAGGTGGATCGCATGGTCCGGGAACAGCGGCTGGTCGAACACGCGCTGCTGCTGGTCGACTGCGATGCGTTCAAGCGCGTCAACGACGTGTACGGCCACCAGGTCGGCGACCGCGTGCTGCAGAACGTCGCCAACATCCTGACCTCGGTCGCCGGCTCGGACGACACCGCCTGCCGCTTCGGCGGCGACGAGTTCGCGCTGCTGGTGCGCGCACGCGACCAGGCCGACCTGCAGCGCATGGCCGAATTCATCGTCGGCACCGCGCGCGGCCTCGCCGCGGTGCAGACCGAACCCCCGGCGATCTGCACGCTCAGCATCGGCGGCTGCTGGATCGACCCCGACGCCGACTGGAGCGACTGGTACGCACGCGCGGACGCGGCGCTGTACCAGGCCAAGCACGGCGGCGGCGACGGCATCGCCTGGCACGTCGCCGGGGACGCCTGAGCGCCGGCCATGGCCGCGAATCCCGTCATCGATACGGTGGTCGAAAGCCGCGCGGACGTCGCGCCGCAATTGCGCACCTTGCTGCTGACCGACCTGTGCAATTCCACCGAGCTGGTGGAAAAGCTCGGCGATGCGCGCAGCGCGCAACTGTTCCAGGCCCACGACCGGCTGGTGCTGGAACTGCAGCACCGCTGGCGCGCGCGCCTGATCGATCGTTCCGACGGCCTGCTGCTGCTGTTCGAACGCGCCATCGACGGCCTCGGCTTCGCGCTCGACTACGTGCGCGGGCTGCGCGAGGTCGGTCGCGAACACGGCGCCGAACTGCAGGCGCGCGCCGGCCTGCACGTGGGCGAAGTGCTGACCTGGCGCAACAGCACCGAGGCGGTGAACCTCGGCGCGAAGCCGCTGGAGGTCGAGGGCCTGGCCAAGCCGATGGCCGCGCGCCTGATGACGCTGGCGCGGCCGGGGCAGGTGCTGGTGTCGGCGGTCGCCGAGCCGCTGGCGCACCGCGCCGCGCGCGAGCTCGGCCCGCGCGGCGAGCAGCTGTTGTGGAAATCGTGGGGACGCTGGTGCTTCAAGGGCGTGCCCGGCGCGCAGGAGATCTTCGAAGTCGGCGAGGCGGGGTTCGCGCCGCTGCGCAGGCCGCGCAACGGACCCAAGGCCTGGCACGACGTGCCGTTGTGGCGGCGCCCGGCGGCGCTGGCGGCGGAAGCCGCGCTGCTCGCCGGCCTCGCGGTCGGCACGTGGTTCGCGACCCGCCCGCAGCCGGCCATCGCCTTCGCCGAGCGCGACTGGGTGGTGGTCGGCGACTTGCGCAACGTCACCGGCGACGCGCGCCTGGACGATGCGCTGGAGCAGGCGTTCCGGATCAGCCTGGAGCAGTCGCGTTACGTCAACGTGCTCAGCGACCTCAAGGCGCGCGACACGCTCGGGCGCATGCGCCGCCCGGAGGGCACCACGCTCGATCGCGCCATCGCCTCGGAAATCGCGCTGCGCGACGGCGCGCGCGCGGTGATCCTGCCGACGGTGGCGGAAGTGGGCGGCCATCTGCGCGTGAGCGCGGAAGTGGTCGACCCGCGCACGCAGACCACGGTGTACGCGGCCTACGCCGACGGCAAGGGCGCGGATTCGGCGCTCGCGTCGGTGGACGACGTCACCGAGGAACTGCGGCAGAAGCTGGGCGAGGCGCTGGAATCGGTGCAGAAGGATTCCAAGCCGTTGCCGCAGGTCAGCACCTCCAACCTCGACGCCTTGAAGGCCTACGCGTTGGGGCAGGAAGCCTACGGCAAGGATCGTTTTTCCGATGCGCTGCAGTTGTACCAGCAGGCGACGACGCTGGATCCCAAATTCGCGCTGGCATGGGTCGGGCAGGCCCGCTGCCTGAACGCAATGCTGCGTACTGCAGATGCGATGGCGCCCTTGCACAAGGCGCAGCAATTGCGCGACCACCTGCCGCCGCGCGAGGCCATGTACCTCGACGGCTGGTCCGCGGAACTCGAAGCGCCGGACCAGGCGCTTGAGAAGTGGGAACTTCTGGCGAAGATGTACCCGGATTACGGGCCGGGCCTGTACAACACCGCGTATCAGTTATTCGACCGCAATCAATACCAGGAAATGCAGCCGTATCTGCGCATGTCCTTCGGTATTCCCGAGGACATCACGGCACAGAGCTACGACATACTCGGGCGCATGCAGTTGGGCTTGGAGAACTACGCCCAGGCAGCGGCGGCATTCGAGAAGGCGTTGCAGGAGAAGGGCACCGATAGCCTCAGGCGTCGAGCGGAAGTCTTCGCGGCACAGCGCAAATTCTCCGAAGCGGAAGCACTATTGGCCAAGGCGCCGGCCGAAGACATCTACCCCTGGATCGACCGCATCAGCGTGGCGGCGGACCAGGGCGAATGGAAGGATGCACTGCGCAGCGTGGATGCCGCGCGGAAGGTCGCGAAGGGCATCGAGGGCGATCCGATCCGGCTGCGTGCGTTCTCCGTGACAGAGGCCTCGCTGCTGCTGGCAACGGACCGCAAGGCCGAGGCGGCGAAGGTTGCGATGGAGACCGCACGGCAATCCCTGCAGGCGCTCGATCGCGATACCCCTGCGGACAAACCGGACGAGCTGGGCGTGGCCTTGTCGTCGGCGCTGGTTGCCTTGCGCGCGAATTCCGGTGGCAATTCCGCAAAGGAAGTGTTGAATGCGGTGGATGTACGGCCGCATTTTCGCGCTCTTCCATACATTGCTGAAATGCAAGCCGTGGTACGCGCCTGGCAAGCGATCGATCGTCGCGATCCAACCGATGCAATCGCCATACTCAAGCCTTACGTGGATGCGTCATCGCAATACCAGACACGCAGGGCGTTGCTGCAGGCATACCTCCTTGCCGGAGACCGCGCAGCAGCAATGGAACAAGCCAAGTGGCTACAGCAACGACGCGGACTGGCCTATATCGAGTTGGGCTGCGGTCAATGCCGGCAGACATTGAACGTCATCGACAGTAACCAGTCGATGACGCTGTTGGCCGGAGGCAAGCCGGTTTCGGACGCGCAATAGAAGCCCGGCCGGTCAACGGTAGCCCGGCAAGTCAATCGATCCGGATCAACCGTGCGAGTCGGGCGCCGATCCGACCGTGCACAGTTTCGGAGGAGTCATGCTCAGGCTGGAAGTGAGCATCGACTTCAACTCGTCCCGCGATTTCACGATCTGAGCTTTGGGCGCGATGCTCTGCACCTGACAGCAACTCGCTGTGGCCAAGGCTGCTTCCTTCGGATGCCCGACCTTCACCAGCGCCGCGGCCGGGTCTTTCTTGAACAGCCGACGGAATTCGTTGTCCGTACCCAGCTTGTCCAGCAGCTTGTCCGCCACCTTCGGGTCCAGCCCGGGCGTCGTCGTTTTCCTGGTCGCCATGTTCCCCGTTTCCCCCTGGCCCGTTGCGGGCGTTGCGCGACTCTAGCCTTGCCCGGGGAGCGGCGGCAACCGTAACGTGGCGCCTCGCTCCACCAAGCCGAAACTATGCGCGTCCGCCGCTGCGCCACCCTCTACCTCGAACCGAGGGAAGACACCGCCTTCGACCTCGCCTCGCTGCTCGCCGGCGGCGATGGGCTCGCGCGCACCCGGCGCTGGGTCGCGCTGGCGCCGCACCTGGGCGAGGAGGTCGAGGTCGATGCCGACGAACGCGAACTGCTCGGCATGCTCAGCCCGGAACGCTGGGTTTCCAGCACCGAGTTCCCGGCCCAAGCGCGGCCGGCGCTGCGCCGCCTGCTGAAGGCGGGGCTGGCGATCGGCTCGACCCGCGCGCACGCCGCGCAGCGCGAACGCGACCAACGCCTGCGCGACGCGCACTGGCACCCGCTGGCGGCGACGCTGCACGCCTTCACCCGCTGGGACGATGCCGACGCGGTCAGGAACATGCAGGACAGCCAGACCGAAACCGCAGCCGAGATGCGCGAGGTGCTCGGGCCGCCGCCGCCGGAAGCCGACGCGGTCGGCGACGCGGGTTCGCGCATCCCGCTCGCGCGCGTGGCCGGCAACCACTTCGACGCACTGCTCGCGCGGCGCGCGACCTGCCGCAATTTCGATCCCGCGCGGAAGCTGCCGCAGGAACTGTTCGCGCAGCTGCTGCAGCGCGTGTTCGCGGCGCAGGCCGAGGTGCGGGTCGGCGACGACACCGCGTTCCTGAAGAAGAACAGCCCGTCCGGCGGCGGCCTGCACCCGACCGAGGCCTACCTCGTCGTGCAGCACGTCGAAGGCCTCGCGCCGGGGCTGTACCACTACCACGCCACCGCGCACGCGCTGGAACCGCTGCCCGCGCCGGAACTGCCGCTGCGCGAATTCCTGATGCGGGCAGTGGCGCAACAGCACTGGTTCGCCGACGCGCACGCGGCGGTGGTGCTGGTGCCGCGCTTCGATCGCACGTTCTGGAAATACCGCCGGCACATGAAGGGTTATCGAGTCGTCGCGCTCGAGGCCGGGCACCTGTCGCAGACCTTGTACCTGGCCGCGACCGAGGCCGGGCTGGGCGCGTTCATCACCGCCGCGATCAACGAGAAGCCGCTGGAGGCCGCGCTCGGCCTCGACCCGCTGCGCGAGGGCGCACTCGCGGTCTGCGGATTCGGCTGGCGCGGGGAGAGGATGGAGACGATGGAGCTGGACCCGAACGGCGCGGTGTGGGAGCCGGCGGCGACACGGGGTGTCGCCGGCTGATCTGCGGTGCCCGCCCCATTCAGCTTGGTCAACGGAGACGCCCACACGGTGCGTGAACACGGTGACTCCAGCCATTGGACTTGGCCGGTCGGTTGTGCTGTCATCCCGGGACTTCCAAGTCCCAGGGGTTTCGCCGTGAAGTTTCCACGTCGCATGATGCTCGCGCTCTCGGTGTCGCTGTTCCTGTGCAGCGCAACGGCTTTCGCCGACAGCACGGATCCGCAGTCGCAGGACCAGCAACCGCAGACGGTCGCCGAGATCCTACACGTGCAAAAGGACCTGCGTTCCAAGCTCGACAACCCGACCGGCGAATATTCCCGCTTCAGCGAGGCCGATATCGCGAAGATGAAGCGTGCGCAGGACAATGTCTTCAGCATGCTGTCCGGCGTGGATTCGCTGGATCAGTTGGATCTCGACCAGAAGACCAGCCTGTCCAATTCGCTCGATGTGATCAAGGCGACGTTGCTGTCGGACGAGGGCAACCGCCTGATCTGCTATCGCGAACGCAAGACCGGCACCAATCTCGTGAGCAAGCGCTGCGAAACGGTTGCCGAGCGCAATGCGCGCGCGAGGGAAGCCCAGGAGCTGATGCGGCAAATGGCTCCCACGGCTCAGACCCAGCACGGCGGCTGATCGTTTCCATCCCGGGATTACACCCACGCGGGCGGCTTCGGCCGCCCGTCGCTTTTCCGGGCGGCGCTAGCGCCTGTCGCCGGTGATCAGGCGTTCGCCCAATCCGCTGAACTTCAGGCCCACGCGTTCGACCCGGTCATCGCGCACGGCGCGCACCACCAGCGTCGCGCGGCCGAGCGAGAGGCGGTCGCCGACCTGCGGCGCGCCGTCGAAGCGCTGGTCGAACAGGTCGGCGGCGTTGTAGGTCGCGTAGCGCGCCGGCAGCTTCAGGCCGTAGAACTGCGCGAGTTCGCCCAGCGGCACGTCGCCGGGCAGGGCGAACTGGCCGAAGGCCTCCTGCTCGGCGTTGCGCGCGGCGCGGCCTTCGGCGAACAGCCAGTCGAGCCGGTGCGCCTGCCCGGACGGCGACACGAAATACACATAGTCGTTGGCGACGAAATCGCCGGCCTGCCCGGGCAGCAGCACCTGGCCTTCGCGCACCAGCATCGCCAGGCGCACGTGACCCGGCAGCGCCGCACCGTGCAGCGCCGCGCTGCCGGCGGCGACGCGATAGCCGACGAGGTCGTATTCGAGCTGGCCCGGCAGGTCGAGCTGGATGCGGCGCGAATCCGGATCGGTGCGCGGCACCGCCACGCCGAACAGGTGCGCCGCGCGCGCCAGGGTCCAGCCCTGCACCAGCAGGGAGGCGAGCACCACCACGAACGCGACGTTGAAGTACAAGCCGGCGTTCGGAAGCTTCGCCAGCAGCGGGATCGAGGCGAGGAAGATGCTGACCGCGCCGCGCAGGCCGACCCAGCCGATGAAGCCGATCTCGCCGGCGCGGTAGCGGAACGGCGCCAGGCACAGCGCCACCGCCAGCGGCCGCGCGGCCAGCATCAGGAACGCCGCGACCGCGAGCGCCGGCCACAGCACGTCGAGCAGGTGCCGCGGCGTCGCCAGCAGGCCCAGCAGCAGGAACATCACCAACTGCGCGAACCAGGTCGAGGCGTTCTGCACCGACATCATTTCGCTGCGGCCGCGCACGGGCCGGTTCGCGACCACGATGCCGGCGAGGTAGGCCGCGAGGTAGCCGCTGCCGCCGATGCGGTTGGTGAGCGCGAACAGCGCCACCGCGCCGGCCATCGCCAGCCACGGCGGCAACCCGGACGGCAACACGTGCCGGTTCAGCGCCCACACGATCGCCCGCCCGCCGAGATAGCCCAGGGCGACGCCCGCGGCCATCGCCCAGGCCATGTGCAGCGCCAGTACCGCCACGCCGCCGCGTTCGCCGCCCACCGCCAGCCACGAGGTCAGGCCGATGGTGAGGAAGATCGCGACCGGGTCGTTCGCGCCCGATTCCATCTCCAGCGTGCTGCTGGTGCGGCGTTCCAGGTGCAGGCCGCCGGCGCGCAGCAGGAACAGCACCGCCGCGGCGTCGGTGGAGGCGAGCACCGCGCCCAGCAGCAGCGACTGCAGCGGCGCGAGCTGCAGGAACCAGTGCGCCGCGAGGCTGGTCAGCGCCGCGGTCACCGCCACGCCCACCGTCGCCAGCACCAGCGAGGGCGCGACGCTGCCGCGCACCTGCGCCGCGCGGGTCTGCAGCCCGCCGTCGAACAGGATCACGCACAGCGCGAGCGAACCGACGAAATAGGTGAAACGGGTGTCGGCGTAGCGGATGCCGCCGGGCCCGTCGACGCCGAGCAGCAGGCCGAGCGCGAGGAACACCAGCAGCAGCGGCGCGCCGAAGCGGCGCGCGAGCAACGACGAGGCGATGCCGGCGAGCACCAGCAATGCGCCGCCGAGCAGGCGGATGTCGATGGCGTGCAGGACGTCCAGTCATTGCCTCCGCGTTCGCGGCCAGTGTAGCCGCGCGGCGCGGAAGGCCGCCTCAGGCCGCGGCCAGCGCGCGTTCGAAGCGGCGGTAGCCCAGGGCCTCGGACAGGTGCGGCGTGCGGATCGCATCGCTGCCGTCGAGGTCGGCGATGGTGCGGGCCACGCGCAGGATGCGGTGCAGCGCGCGCGCCGACAGCTGCAGGCCGTCCATCGCGCGCTCCAGCAGCGCTTCGTCCGCGGCCTCGAGCCGGCAGGCTTCGCGGGTCTGCGCCTGGTCCAGGCGCGCGTTCGGCGTGCCGGCGCGGGCGAGCTGGCGTTCGCGCGCGGCGACGACGCGAGCGCGCACGCATTCGCTGGATTCGCCGGGAAGGTTGCCGGTGCGCAGCTCGGCCGATGCCAGCCGCGGCACTTCCACCTGCAGGTCGATGCGGTCGAGCAACGGCCCGGAAATGCGCGCGCGGTAGCGGCGGATCGCCTCGATGCCGCAACGGCAGCGCCCGGACGGATCGCCGGCCCAGCCGCAGGGACAGGGATTCATCGCCGCGATCAGCTGGAAGCGCGCCGGGAATTCGCACTGCCGCGCCGCGCGCGAAATCGTCACGCGCCCGGATTCCAGCGGCTCGCGCAGGACCTCGAGCGCGTTGCGCGACCACTCCGGCAATTCGTCGAGGAACAGCACGCCGTGGTGCGCGAGCGAAATCTCGCCCGGGCGCGGCACCGAGCCGCCGCCGGCGAGCGCGACCGCGCTCGCGGTGTGGTGCGGGCTGCGGAACGGACGCGATCCCCAGCGGCGCGCGTCCGCGCCGCGACCGCCGACCGAAGCGATGGCCGCGACCTGCAGGCGTTCGTCCTCGCCCAGTGCCGGCAGCACGCCGGGCAGGCGCGAGGCCAGCAGGGTCTTGCCGCAGCCGGGCGGACCGACCAGCAACAGGTGGTGCTCGCCGGCGGCGGCGATCTCCAGCGCGCGCCGCGCGTGCGCCTGGCCGCAGACGTCGGCGAGGTCGGGCACTGGCAGCGGCGGCCACGATTCGGCTTCGGCCTGCGGCAGTTCCACCCGCCCGGACAGCGCCGCGCACACCTGCAGCAGGGTGCGCGCGCTGCGCACGTCGCTGTTCGCCGCGAGCGCGGCTTCGCCGCCGTTGGCGAACGGCACCACGATCCGCCTGCCGTCGCGCGCCGCGGCCAGCGCCGCCGGCAGGCTGCCGTCGATCGCGCGCACCTCGCCGGTCAGGCCGAGCTCGCCGAGGAATTCGCAATCGCGCAGCGCTTCCAGCGGCACCTGGCCGCTGGCGGCAAGCACGCCCAGCGCGATCGGCAGGTCGTAGCGGCCGCCGTCCTTGGGCAGGTCCGCGGGCGCGAGGTTGACGGTGATGCAGCGCGCCGGGAACTCGAACTGCGCGCACTGGATCGCCGCGCGCACGCGGTCCTTGGCTTCGCGCACCGCCGCTTCGGGCAATCCGACGATCGACATTCGCGGCAATCCGCCGGCGAGGTGCACCTCGACCGTGACCGCGGGCGCGGACACGCCGTCGCGTGCACGGCTGTGCACGAGCGCGAGACCCATGGCGGCGGGTTCAGCGCGTCGTCGCGGATTCGAGCGCCTGCACCTCGCGCTCGAGCGCTTCCAGCTTCTCGCGGGTGCGCAGCAGCACCGCGCGCTGCACGTCGAATTCCTCGCGGGTGACCAGGTCGAGCCGCGCCAGCCCCGACTGCAGCACGGCCTTGAAGTTCTGCTGCAGTTCGTCCCGGCCCTCGCGCAGGCCGGGCGGCACCAGGCCGCTGAGGCGGCGGGCGAGGTCGTCGAGTTGGGCGAGGTCGATCATGGCGAATCTCCGTGTTGGCGAGTCCGGCGCCAGCGTGGCGCGGTTCGCGCAACCCCGCCGTCGGTCGAGGCCGCGCGTCCGCGTCGGGGATTTCCTATTATCGCGTGCAAGCTGCCGGAACAGGAGGAAATCGCGGATGAAGATGGTGATGGCGGTGATCAAGCCGTTCAAGCTCGACGACGTGCGCGAGGCGGTGGCCGAAGTCGGCGTGGCCGGCATCACCGCGACCGAGGTCAAGGGCTTCGGCCGGCAGAAGGGCCATGCCGAGCTCTACCGCGGCGCGGAGTACGTGGTCGATTTCCTGCCGAAGGTGAAGCTGGAGATCGCGGTGGCCGACGACCAGGTGGACGCGGTGGTCGAGGCGATCATGAAATCCGCCGGCACCGGCAAGATCGGCGACGGCAAGATCTTCGTGTGGGACCTGGAACGCGTGGTGCGCATCCGCACCGGCGAACTGGATGCGGATGCGTTGTGAGCATTCGGCGTCAATTCCATATCGACAGGATTCAAGCCGTCATTCCCGCGAAAGCGGGAATCCGGTTTTTGATTTTCTAGCCGCGGGCAATTGCTTATTCGGCATTCGTTCGCCGAATCAAGAGCAAAGGCGGGATTCCCGCTTTCGCGGGAATGACGAGCAAGGGCATTCACGCGAATCACGGCGTGATGCTTGGAACCGTAGACTGGGTTGAACGTGAAACGCGTTGCTCTTAACAGCCGAATGGCTGTTCAACCCGGCATGGCGCAAACGCTGGGTCCCGGCTTTCGCCGGGATGACGAGCAAAAGCAGAATCAAAATCGCGACTTCAAGTCGCGATGACGAAAACTAACCCTCGACCCTTCCGCGCCCGGTCTGCTTGGCGCGGTACAGCGCCGCGTCGGCGCGCGAGTGCAGCGTCGCCAGCGTATCGCCCGGCTGGATCTGCGCGATGCCGATGCTGACCCCGACCCGCAGCGCCGGGTCGATGTCGTCGAAGCGCAGAGCCTCGGTCGCCTCCAGCAACCGCGTGGCCACGCCGTGCGCCTTCTGCAGCGTCGCGTCCGGGCACACCACCACGAACTCCTCGCCGCCGATGCGCGCGAGCAGGTCGCGGTCGCGCAGCAACCCCATCCATGCGCGCGAAGTCGCGGCCAGCACGCTGTCGCCGGCGGGGTGGCCATAGCGGTCGTTGATGGCCTTGAAGCGGTCCAGGTCGAGCGCCAGCAGCGACAGCGGCAGGCCGGTGCGGCGCGCCTCGGCCAGCGCGTTGGCGGCGGTGGCGTCGAACGCGCGCCGGCTCGCCGCGCCGGTCAGCGGATCGACCAGCGACAGCGCGCGCAGGCGCCGCGACTTGCGCCATTCGCGCCAGGCGAGCACCGCCAGCAGCGCCGCGAGCAACAGGCCCGAAAGCATCGCGAGCGTTTGCCAGCGGCGGATCCGTTGCAGGTCCGAGAGCTGCTGCGCCTGCGCCTGGCGTTCGGCGCGCAGGCGCTGGTTCTCGAAATCGCGCTGGCGGATCTCGTACTCGTAGCGCAGCAGGCGCCCCTGTTCCAGCCGCATCTTGTCCTGCAGTTCCTGCTGCAGCGCGTCGTAGCGCTTGAACGAGGCCAGCGCATCGTGGTTGCGGCCCAGCGCTTCCTCGCTGGTGGCGCGCGCCAGTTGCAGCATGGCGAGGTAACGCAGGTTGCCGCCGGCTTCCATCAGCGGCTGCGCGAGCGCGTAGCGTTGCAGCGCCTGCGCATGCAGCCCCTGTTTCGCCAATGCCTTGCCGCCGAGCAGCAACAGCATGTCCTGGCTGGAATCGTCCTGTTCCTGCGCGAAACCGGCGGCCGCGTCGCGCAGGGAAGCCTGCGCCGCCTTCGGCTGGTCCAGCGCGATCTGCGCCTCGGCCAGGCCTAACAACGCGGCGTTGCGGTCGATCGGGTCGTCGTGCGTGGTGGCGATGCGGATCGCTTCCTCGAACGAGGCCTGTGCCTTGTTCGGCACGCCGGCCTCGTCCTGCAGGAAGCCGAGCTGGATCAGGTTGACCGCCAGCCCCTCGAAGTCCTGCTTCGCCTCCAGTCGCGGCCGCGCCTGCTGGAAATAGTCCATCGCCTGCGCGTAATCGCCCATGCGCCGGTAGGCGATGGCCATGCCCTGCAGCAGGAATTCGACCTCGTGGCCGATGCCCGAGTCGCGGAACGCGGCGCGCGCGCGCTGGAAATCCAGCATCGCCTGCGCCTGGTCGCCGATCAGCGAGCGCAGGTCGCCGCGCATTTGCAGCGCTTCGCCTTCCAGTTGCGGCTCGTCGAGCTTGTCGAGGACGGCCAGCGCGCGGTCGATGTCGGGCAGGCCGTGGCGGCTGCCGTCGCGCAACGACAGGTAGGCGGAGCGGCACAGCAGGGAACGCGCTTCGGAGGCGCGGTCGCCGGCGGCGCGCGCCATCTGCAGCGTCTGTTCGGAATAGGCCAGGCCCTGGTCGGGATCCTTCCAGCGGGTGCTGTCGCAGAACACGGAGCGGAACCGCACCTGCCGCGCGCGATCGCCCGGCGGCAACAGCCGCTGCAGGCGGTCGAGGTCCTGTTCGTAGGCGGCGGTGGTGGCATCGAGCGACGCCGGGCCGATGACCCGTTCGAACACGGCGTCGAACGCGGCGGCGGGCGAGGGCGCGCGCGGCTCGACCGTGTCGGGGGGCACGAAGCCGACCGCGAAGCAGGCGCACGGCCATGCCAGCGCGAGCGCCGCGAGGCGCCGCGACACGCTGCGGATGGCGTTCGGACCGGGCATGCCCCTCCCCCGACGGCGGTAGCCGATCGACCAACATAGCCGGTGGCCCGGGGCGCGACCGTGCCCCGGTTCGCATTTTGAGGGCCGCCGGCCCGGGCTCAGCCCGCCAGCGCCTCGGCCACGAACGGCGGCAGCGCCTGCGCGCCCCGGTGCACTTCGGCGCTGTAGTACCTGGTGGGGAAGGCCTTCGCCCGCGCGTCCGCCTCGCGGAAGCCGAAGCCGGCGTTCGCCGCCTTCTTCGCCAGCGTGCAGCTCCACCAGCCGGTCGGATAGCACGGCTGCGGGAACGGCAGGGTCTGGAAGCTGGCGAAGCCGGCCTTGCCCATCTCCGCGCGCATCTCGCGGATCAGGTCGAGCAGCACCAGCGGCGATTCCGACTGCTGCACCAGGATGCCGTCGTCCTTGAGCGCGCGATGGCAGCTTTCGAAGAAGGCCTTGTTGAACAGGCCTTCGGCCGGGCCGACCGGATCGGTGGAATCCACGATCACGATGTCCACGCTGCCCGGTGCGCAATTGGCCATGTAGGCGATGCCGTCGTCGAACAGCAATTCCGCGCGCGGGTCGCCGTTGGATTCGCACAGCTCGGGGAAATATTTCTCCGACATGCGCGTGACCTGTTCGTCGATGTCGCACTGCGTGGCTTTCTGCACGCCCGGGTGGCGCAGCACCTCGCGCAGCGTGCCGCAATCGCCGCCGCCGATGATCACCACGCGCTTCGGATCGGCATGCGTGAACAGCGCCGGGTGCGACATCATCTCGTGGTAGAGGAAGTTGTCGCGCGCGGTCAGCATCATCGCGCCGTCGATCAGCATCAGGTTGCCCCAGTCGGTCGAGCCGTAGATCTCGATCTTCTGGAACGGCGACTGCACCTCGTCCAGCTTGCCGGTGATGCGGAAACCGATCGCCGAGCCGGCGCGGTCGAACTGCTCGTAGTGCCAGGTATCGGTCATGGTCGTGGCGGGAGTGGCGGAATCGGGTGGAAATTGTAGCGAAGCGGGGTCGAAGCGGCCCGCGTGCCAAGCACGGGGCAGGCTCTACAATGCGCTTCCGCCTGGAAGGTGCCGCCGAGATGTCCGACTGGTCGATCGACCACGCCCGCAAGACCTATTCGATCCCGCACTGGGCGGAAGGCTATTTCGACGTCGATGCGGCCGGCCGCATCGTCGTGCGCCCGCGCGGCGCCGGCGGCCCGGAAGTGGTGCTGGCCGAGGTGGTCGAGAAGTCGCTCGCGCAGGGCGGCGACCTGCCGGTGCTGGTGCGCTTCCCCGACATCCTCGGCGACCGCCTCGGCAAGCTGCAGGCGGCGTTCGCGCAGGCGATGCGCGATTGGGACTACGCCGGCGGCTACACCGCGGTGTATCCGATCAAGGTCAACCAGCACGCGGGCGTCGCCGGCACGCTGGCCTCGCACGCGGGCGAGGGCTTCGGCCTGGAGGCGGGCAGCAAGCCCGAGTTGATGGCGGTGCTGGCGCTGTCGCGCCCGGGCGGCCTCATCGTGTGCAACGGCTACAAGGACCGCGAATACATCCGCCTCGCGCTGATCGGGCGCAAGCTCGGGCTGCAGACCTTCATCGTGGTCGAGAAGCCCTCCGAGCTGCGGCTTGTGATGGAGGAAGCCAGGTCGCTCGGCGTCACGCCCGGCCTGGGCGTGCGCATGCGCCTGGCCTCGCTCGGCGCCGGCAAGTGGCAGAACAGCGGCGGCGACAAGGCCAAGTTCGGGCTGTCGCCGCGCCAGGTGCTGGACCTGTGGAAGCAGCTGCGCGACGCCGGCATGGGCGATTGCCTGCAGCTGCTGCACTTCCACATGGGCTCGCAGATCAGCAACGTGCGCGACATCGCCAACGGCGTGCGCGAGGCCACGCGCTACTTCGTCGAGCTGTCGAAACTGGGCGCGAAGGTCACCCACGTCGACGTCGGCGGCGGGCTCGGCATCGACTACGAAGGCACGCGTTCGCGCAGCTTCTGCTCGATCAACTACGGCATCGCGCAGTACGCCTCCAGCATCGTGCAGCCGCTGGCCGAGGCCTGCGAGGCGAACGCGATCGCGCCGCCGCGCATCGTCACCGAATGCGGGCGCGCGATGACCGCGCACCACGCGGTGCTGGTCGCGAACGTGTCGGAGGTGGAGGAAGCGCCGGAAGGGCGCGTCCCGCCCGAGCATCCCGACGAACCGCTGCCGATCCGCCACCTGCGCGAGATCCACGCCGAGCTTGACCAGCGCCCGGCGGTCGAGCTGTTCCACGAGGCCGCGCAGGCGCACGCCGAAGGCCTGGCGTTGTACGCGCTCGGACAGCTCGACCTGGTGCGCCGCGCGCGCATCGACGACCTGTTCTACGCCATCGCGCACGCGGTCAAGTCGCGCCTGACCTACGACGAGAAGAGCCACCGCGACCTGCTCGACGAACTGAACGAACGCCTGGTCGACAAGTACTTCGTCAACTTCAGCGTGTTCGAATCGATGCCGGACGTGTGGGCCATCGACCAGGTGTTCCCGATCACGCCGATTTCGCGGCTGGACGAGGAACCGGCGCGGCGCGGCATCATCGCCGACCTCACCTGCGATTCCGACGGCAAGATCGACGCCTACGTCGAGAACGAGGACCTCGACAGCTCGCTGCCGCTGCATGCGTTGCGCAAGGGCGAGCGCTATTGCCTCGGCTTCTTCCTGGTCGGCGCGTACCAGGAGATCCTGGGCGACATCCACAACCTGTTCGGCGACACCGACGCGATCGAGGTGCGGATCGAGGGCGACGGCTGCCGCATCGTGCAGCAGCGGCGCGGCGACACCGTCGACGTGATGCTCGATTACGTCGGCTACAAGCTCGACGACCTGCGCCGACGCTACAAGGCGATGGTCGGCGCGGTCGACCTCAGCAAGGCCGAGGCCGAGCGCATGAACGAGGCGCTGGAGCGCGGATTGACCGCGTACACCTACCTCAGCGACGAGCCTTTGGAATAAACGTCAGCGATCAGCCGGCTTCCTATGGTGGACGCGGCATCAGCGACAGATCGCGCGCGCCATGCACGATGGCAAGGATTTCGACGAGATCATCGTGCATGCGATAGATGATGCGGTAATGCTGGAACAGTAGTTCGCGTATCGAAGCGGTACCGGCTTCGGGTACGACACGACCGCGTTCTGGCAGGTCATGCAGCGCTTCGGCGGCATGGATCAGGCGCTCGACAAACAGGCTGGCGTAGAAAGCGCTGTCCTGGGCGATGTATATCGCGGATCGCTTGCAACGAGGCGACCGCGGGCTCGGTCCAGACCAGCCTCATCGACTGGCGGCAAACCGACGCTTTACTTCGTCATGCGTCAGCACGCGACCTTCGTCTGCCGCGCGCAGACCCTGCTCGATCTTCTGGCGCACGTAGATTTCGTACATCAGGTCGTCCCAGCTGGCCTGCTCGGGGAGGTCCCGAACCAGTTGCTCGGCCTCACGCTTGACGGAGTGCGACATGACGACCTCGTTCCTGTATCCCACGGCGCTAGCGTAGCGCAAGAGAAGTGCGCTTGTGTTCAGCCCTTGCGCGCCAGCTGGAACCCCGCGAACGACTGCCGCGTGGGCATCATCTCCAGCCGGTTGACGTTGGGCTGCGGCGGTAGCGTGGCGATCCGGGGGATCGCGCCGGCGGGGCCTAGTGATTCGCGCGCAGGGTAGTCGCGTGCCCGGGCGGCGACCGCCACGGCGTCGCGACCAGGATCGCCCCGACGAGGACCAGCAACGCGCCGAGGATGCGCACCGCGTCGACCGTGCGGGGCGCGTCCTGAAGCACGCCGAAGCGATCGAGCAGCAACGCCATCGTCACCTGCCCGAAGATCACCAGGCACATCATCGCCGCCGGGCCGATGCGCGGGATCAGCAAGGTCACCACGGCGACGTAGAGCGCGCCCAGCAGGCCGCCCATCCAGATCCACATCGGCAGCGATACGGTGCCGGCCAGCCCGATGTGCTCGCGCGCGATCACCAGGTAGAGGCCGAGCGCGACCGTGCCGATCAGGAACGATGCGAACGCGGCGACGATCGGCCCGCCGATCTGCGTGCCCAGCTTCGCATTGAGCAGGCCCTGGAAGGGCAGGATCGCGCCGACCAGGATGGCGAGCCCCATCATCCACCATGCATTGCCGCTCATGCGCTGCTCCCGCGATGGATCTGGAAGCCGGCGAACGACTGCCGCGTCGGCATCATCTCCAGCCGGTTGACGTTGAGGTGCGGCGGCAGCGTCGCGATCCAGAAGATCGTGTCGGCGATGTCCTGCGCCGACATCGCCTCGACGCCGGCGTAGAGCGCGTCGGAGGCGGCCTGGTCGCCGTGGGTGCGGACCAGGGTGAATTCGGTTTCGGCCATACCCGGCTCCAGCGCGGTCACGCGCACGCCGGTGCCGTGCAAATCCGCGCGCAGGTTGAGCGAGAACTGCGAGACGAAGGCCTTGCTGCCGCCGTAGACGTTGCCGCCGGCGTACGCGTAGTTCGCGGCGGTGGAACTGACGTTGACGATCGCGCCCTTGCGTTCGATCAGCACCGGCAGCAGCGCGTGCGTGAGCGTCACCAGCGCGGTGATGTTGGTGTCGATCATCGTGCGCCAGTCGGACAGCAGCGCGTCCTGCGCGGGTTTGGTGCCTTGCGCGAGGCCGGCGTTGTTCAGCAGCAGGTCGATGCCGCGGAACCGCTCCGGCAGCGCGTCGATGGCCGCGCGCATCGCCGCCTCGTCGCGGAGGTCGAAGGCGAGCGGGTGGAAGGCATCCCCGAGTTCCGCGCGCAGCGCATCGAGCCGTTCCGCGCGGCGGCCGGTGCCGACGACCTGCCAGCCGGCGTCGATGAAGGTTTTCGCCGCGGCGCGGCCGAAACCGGAGGTGGCGCCGGTGATGAAGGCGGTTTTGCGGTTCATGCCGCGATTGTAAGCCCGCCCCGGACCCGGCCCGGCGCGTTCACCACACGAACGGAACCAGCCGCCTGGTCGCGCGCGCGTAGGCCGGGTAATCCTGCGGGAAGGCCGAGGTCAGCGCGCGTTCCTCCACGCGGATGCGCCACAGGAACGCAGGCGTCACCACCACCACGACCAGCAGCAGCGACCACGCGCTGCCGAGCGCGAGGCCGAAGCCGTAGAAGGTCAGCAACGAGCCGGTGTAGGACGGGTGCCGCAGCAGGCGGTACGGGCCGCTGCGGATGAGCCGGTGGTCTTCGCGGATGCCGACATCGACGGTGAAGTAGCGGTCGAGCACGCGGATCGCCCACCAGCGGAATCCCATGCCGGCGATCATCATTCCGCAACCGGCCCAGAACAACGGCATGCGCAGGTCGTCGCCGAAGCGGCCGATGCCGGCGCGCGACAGCCACACCGCGGCGAAGACCGAACCCCAGATCGCGACGTGCAGCACCTGCAGGCTGCCGCGGTCGTGCGCCTTGCCGCGGTCGGCGGCGCGCTTGCGCCCGATCCAGAACTCGCTCGCGACCCAGAGGATGGCGAGGGCGAGGAACAGCGTGTCGGGCCGGATCATGCGCGTGCGCTCAGGAACGCTTGGCCGGAACTTTCTTGGTCGCGGCGTGGGCTTTCTTCGCGGGCTTCGCCGGCTTCGCCTCGCCTGCCGCGGTCGCGGGCTTGCGCTTGCGCCCGGTGCTCGCCTTGCCCGCGGTTTTCGCCTTGGCCGCACGGGTCTTCTGCAGCATGTCCTCGGCCAGCACCACGTCCTCGGACAGGATGCCCGCGGCCTTGGCGATGGCGATCTTGGCCTGCGCCTTGTTCTCGTCGGGATTGGCGAGCAGCAGTTCGCGGATCGCCTCGCGCAGCGCGGCCTCGGCGTCGTGCTTGAGGTGCATGTTCTCGCCGCGCCGGAACAGCGCCATCAGCGCGTCGACGACGGGTTTCACCAGCGCGGCTTCGATGGCCATTCGGACTCTCCTTGGTACGAAGTATGGCGCCCGATCGTCTCAAGAGTCGCGAAGGAGCATACCGGCATGTATCGTTTTTTCGATGGTTTTCCGGACTATTTCGAATCCGTTCCAGGCCCATCCTCTTTCCCGTCACTGACCAGGGAAACCTTGCCTTTCTCGACCTTCCACAGATACCGGTTGTCCACCGTGCCGACGTAGAGAGGGGAATTGGAATTCAGGCTGATGAAAACGTGGATTTCTGTTGGCTGTGGGTCGAGCAGGTGCGTGATCATCATTCCCACTGGACGGAAGCCATCACGCATCGGTTTGTCGGGGGCTCCCTGCAGGTCGATGCAGCTCCGGGTGAAATCGCGTTGGGATTGGAGCGTACGCCCGGTGGCGTCGTACACGAAAAGATGGTGCCCGCCTGCGGGGAATACCCCGGGTTGCTTGGTGC
Organism: Thermomonas sp.; assembly: GCA_044226035.1. GTDB lineage: Bacteria > Pseudomonadota > Gammaproteobacteria > Xanthomonadales > Xanthomonadaceae > Pseudoluteimonas. The sequence continues at coordinate 24,620 of JBGAHT010000039.1, forward strand.
CCGGCATCACGTAAACGCGAATCGCGTCGCCGTCGCGGAAGACGACAGTGTTGTAATCGCGGGAACAGGCGAGGAACGGTTGTTTCAATGCCGCTTGCCGGGCGCGGATCAGCGATAGTTGTCCGTCGGTGAACTTGGGTTCCGTCGCGGCACCGGCATTGCCGATGACGCCGCTGGATTGGACATCCACCGCGTACACCCTATTCGGCGGATCGCTCGCATCGAAGAAGGATACCCGTGTTCCGGTGTCGATCGGCTCCGTGATCCAGCCGCGAGAAGACTTGCGCAGCTTGCGTGCCTCGCGGTCATTGCCGAATTCATCGGTGGCGAGCCATGCGGCGCGATCGAGGCGTTGCAGGAGGTATCCCGTTCGTTCGGCTGCTGCGACTGCTGGCTGTAGTTCGGCGGGAATGGCGAGCGTGGATTCGCTCGCATCCTGAGCCATGGCGGGAATGGACAGGCAGGCCAACAGCACGGCCGTGAAGATGTGGACCGTCAATCGCACTCCGATCATTGGATGCTCTCCGTCCCCTGAATGAAAGCTAGTGCCTACTTCACCTTGATCGCCATCGCCGTCAGGCCGCCATCGGCGAGCTTGGCCTTGGCCGTGGCCAGTTCCGAGGCGCTGCCGTAGGGCCCCATGCGCACGCGGTACACGGTCTTGCCGCCGATCGCGGCGGACTCGACCCGCGCGTTCAGGCCGAGCAGCGCGATCTTGGCCTTCACCGCCTCGGCGTCGCCGCTGGCGCCGAACGCGCCGGCCTGCAGCAGGTAAGGCGTGTCGTTGCCGCCGCTTGTCGCTGGTGCCGGCGTCGCGCTCGCGACCTGCGCGGGCACGGGCTTGTTCGCATCCGGCGCTGGCGTCGAAGGCGTTTCCGGCAACGGCTTCGGCAATGCGGCGTCGGCCGCCGCGACATCGGCCGGCGGCGGCGCATCCTGCTGCGCGCGCGCCTGCTCTGCCTTCTCCGCCGCCGCGAGCTGCGCATCGCTCAGCGCGACCTCGTTGCCCGGGAGCAGGGTGTAGAAATCGAAATCGCCGTCCTTGTCGGCGGACTTGTCGCCCGCCGCGGTATCGGCCGTGGCCGCTTGCGCGCCGTCGGCGACCACGCCTTCGTCCTCGTCCGGGGCTTCGGCCGCCGGCTGCGCGTCGGGGTTCGGGTGCGGGCGGAAGAAGCCGTCGCCGTCGCCGGTCTTGAGGTAGCGCGGCAGCAACAGCACCGCGGCGAGGGTGACCAGCACGCCCAGCACCAGCCAGGCCCAGCCGGGCATGCCGCCGCGGTTGCCGGAATTGCGTCGCGCCTGCGACTTGCCACGCTTGACCGCCACTACATCGCCTCCGGGGCGTTCACGCCCAGCAATCCGAGTCCGTTCGCCAGCACCTGGCGCGCCGCCGCGGCGAGCGCAAGGCGCGCATCGCGCAGGTTCGCGTCCTCGACCAGGAACTGGTGCTCGTTGTAATACGACTGGAAGTCCTGCGCCAGCTCCAGCAGGTAGGCCGCGACCAGGTGCGGTTCCAGCTGCGCGCCGGCGGCGGCGACGACTTCCGGCCAGCGCGAGAGCGCGGCGAGCAGCGTCGCGGTGGCGCGGTCGTCGAGGTCAAGCGGCTGGTTGCGGCCGTTGTCCGCATCGAACGACAGGCCGCGCTCGGCCAGTTGCCGGAACACGCCGCAGCTGCGCGCGTGCGCGAGCTGCACGTAGTACACCGGGTTGTCGAGCGACTGCGAGCGCGCGAGGTCGATGTCGAAGGTGAGCTGCGAATCGGGCTTGCGCGCGACCAGGAACCAGCGCGTGGCGTCGCGGCCGGCTTCGTCGATGAGGTCGCGCAGGGTCAGGTAGCTGCCGGCGCGCTTGGACAGCTTCACTTCCTCGCCGCCGCGCATCACCGTCACCATCTGGTGCAGCACGTAATCGGGATAGCCGGGCGGGATGCCGGCGTCCAGCGCCTGCAGCCCGGCCTTCACCCGCATCAGCGAGCCGTGGTGGTCGGCGCCGAGCTCGGTGATGGCGCGTTCGTAGCCGCGCGTCCACTTGCTGTAGTGATAGGCGATGTCCGGCACGAAATACGTGTAGGTGCCGTCGGACTTGCGCATCACCCGGTCCTTGTCGTCGCCGAAATCGGTGGTGCGCAGCCACAGCGCGCCGCCGTCTTCGTAGGTGTGGCCATGGGCGATGAGCTCGCGCACGGTCTCTTCCACCTTGCCGTCGGCGTAGAGCGAGGATTCGAGGAAGTACACGTCGAACGACACGCCGTAGGCGGCGAGGTCGTCGTTCTGCTCGCGGCGCAGGTAGGCGACGGCGAACTTGCGGATCGCGTCGAGGTCGTCGGCGTCGTCCTTGCCGGCGACGACGTGGCCCTCGATCTCCACCGCGTCGCCGCGCAGGTAGGCGTTGGCGACCTCGGCGATGTAGTCGCCGTTGTAGGCCTCCGCCGGCCAGTCGGCGTCGCCGGGCTTGAGCCCTTTCGCGCGCGCCTGGGTGGAACGCGCGAGGTTCTCGATCTGCACGCCGGCGTCGTTGTAGTAGAACTCGCGCTTCGCGTTCCAGCCGTTGGCGGCCATGACGCGCGCGATGCAGTCGCCGATCACCGCGGCGCGGCCGTGGCCGACGTGCAGCGGGCCGGTGGGATTGGCGGAGACGTATTCGACCCCGGCCGTGCGCCCGCCGCCGCTGTCGTTGCGGCCGTAGGCGTCGCCCTGCGCGGCGATGTCGCGCAGCATCGCCTGCCACGCGGCCGGCGCGAGGCGGAAGTTGACGAAGCCCGGGCCGGCGATCTCGACCGCGGCGATGGCCGGGTCCGGCGGTAGCGCCTCGACCAGCGCCTGCGCCAGCGCGCGCGGATTGGTCTTCGCGGCCTTGGCCAGCAGCATCGCCGCGTTCGCGGAGAAATCGCCGTGCGCGCGATCCTTCGGCCGCTCGACGGTGAATTCGGGCACGGCGATGTAGGCGGGCAGGGTGCCGGCCTCGCGGAGGCGGGCGATGCCCCGGTCGACCAGGGCGCGGATCTGGGGTTTCACGAAGGCGGGAACCGGCTAGTGGCTGGATATTCTAGCGTTTCGCGGGCGGGCCGGTTGTTGGTTGCTGGTTCCTGGTTGTGGGTGGAAAGCAGTTCGCGATCCGCGCAATCAGGCCATGCAAGGGCTTGGCGCATCGTGCCCCTGCTTTCGCAAAGCTGGGTTGGCTACGTGCGCAGCGAAGGGTTTTCGCGATCCGTCGCCCATCGGGATGGATTGCCGAGGATGTATTCGCGGATGCGATCCAGGGAGTCCCCGTTGCGGATAATGTGTTCGTGGTAGTTGCGTTGCCACACAGGCGTTCCTGGCGTTCCCCGTAGCGCGTTGATGCGTTTGGTGGCGGCGGATTTGAACCCCGCGACGAGCGCACCCACGGATCGTGGTCGTGGGCCGTAGGGGCGACCGGCCGGCCCCCCCCTACGGCGTGAATCGACGATGACGATGATTCCGTGGAAATGGTTCGGCATGACGACCCATGCATCCAATTCCATTCCGATGCGGATTTCCCCGGTCTTCATCCATTCCTCGGCGACGATATTGCCGATGTCGTTCAGTCTCATCTTTCCATTGGAGATGCTTCCGAACAGACATGCGCGATCTTGCGCACAGATCGTGACGAAGTAAGCGCCAGCCTGCGCGTAGTCGTAGCCCTTCAACCGGCTGGTTTTGCGTCGTGGCGGCGACGGGCCTTGCAGAGGCGACCAGTGGGCCGTCCCTATGTTCACACCCATCCCCGCGCCGCCATCGAGCTCGGCGCACCGTCGCCGATGACGAAGTGGTCGAGCAGGCGCACGTCCACCAGCGCCAGCGACTGCTTGAGGCGCGCGGTCACCGCGCGGTCGGCGGCGCTGGGCTCGGGGTTGCCGCTGGGATGGTTGTGGCCTGCGATCACCGCGGCGGCGTTGTGCGCGAGCGCGCGC